>JALZEO010000186.1 GCA_030862025.1 Actinomycetota bacterium
CTGGGATCACCTCCTGGAAACGAGTTGAGTCCCGCGTACGCGTACGCCCCAGCCGCTACCCCAACGACGAGTTCGTCCGCAGGCCCGGCTGGTTTCGCGCGCAGCTCACGATCCAAACCGATCACGCCGGCAAATGCCGCTGCCGCGATCATTCGGAATGAAACGGATACCAATCCAACGCCCGGTTCCTGCAACCCTCATGCGATGGAACGGCTGTTTCGACGGCCTGAGCGCTCTCGCACCATGCTCAGAACCCGACACGGGTCACCCACGACTACACACAGATTCGTCCATTGTGGGTAATTGGGACCAGATGATTGATCGTTAGGATGGGGGTTGGGAGGCGCGCAGAGTCGAGCGCTAAGCCACAGGGCGTTTCACCCGTGTAGTCGGCAGGTGGGCGGAGGTAGCAGGAAGGTGGCAGGCGGAAACGCGAGAGGATCTCGGCAGGTTTTGCGGTCATTTGCGAGATCGAGCCGCCGACTTCCGCCGACATGAGCCTCGTGCGGGAGCAGATCGCGGAGCTGCAACGCACCTGCGACGCCTTCCTTGTCCCCCGATAGCCACCTCGGGCGTGCCACGGTCTCGAGTGTCTCGGTGGCGCACGAGGAGAGGTTGAGGGAGTGCATCTGATTCCGGCTCGCCGGTTCAGGCAGACGGCCGAGGCCCTCCAGCGCGCCGGTCTTTGACCATGCTCCGTGTGCTGAGCACGGGGGGAGGCTCACCCCCACCTGTGCCTGGCATGGCGGGCGACACCGGGAGGAGGGTGAGTGTCCGGTGATCGTCACGACGAAGAACCGCGGGCTCGCTATCAGGGGGTGCCCAGCAGGGTGGCGGCACACGACCGATCAGGATCAGAGGACAGTGAAGTCGGGGTCCATCTGCATGACGAGCTTGCCGTCCGCAAACACGCGGACGTAGCCATCGGTCTCTGACACTGCCACCGCTGCCGCATCAGTACGGGCGGTCACCGCCGCTGCAGCCACATGCCGGGCACCAAGGCCAGCGGGGACTTCGAGGTCGCGCTGTGCCCACTCCAAGTACGCGCCAGCTGTGCGTATCAGACCGTCCCCGCGGATGATGAACGCCCCGTCGAGCTTCGCGAGCTCGACGAGCGTGTCTCTGATCGCGGAGCTCGTGACCATCCTGTCCTCTTGGCTGTGACCACTGAACGGGTTCATTACCAGCTGGCGGGTGCCTTCGAGGACTCGATCCGAGTCCCCCACGACGAAGAGCGCACCGCTGTTCCTGCCCCGACGGACGACGCGTCCGATTTCTCCTGCGATCTCCAGGATCCTGTTCATCACTCTGGGCGGGATGTCGTTGGTCACTCGCTCGAGGTCCGAGACGAGCAAAGCGGCGCTGGCGTCCTCAATGTCCGTCACGAGCACGAGGTCGCCGTCACCGAGACTGGTCCGATGTCCCACGGCACAGACCGCGACGTCTCCTGCCTCGGTTCTACCCTCGCGGAAGGCCACCCCCAGGGCAAGCCGCGCCTGTCTGTACCTGTCAGAGACGCGCGCCGGCAGGCGGACGACCTCGAGCCCCTCTGCTCCCAACGCGCGGTAGCTCCTGTCGCTGGGCGTGGCCGCGATAACACGCCGGTTCGGTGCCTCCTGGCGGATACGGCGGGCGAGTTCCCCCGTCTCCGTCGCGCAGATGACAACATCGGCGCCGGCAACCTCGGCGATCTGGGCAGTTAGCTCTGCGAGATGGCTTTCGGGCCGTTTCGGTAAGGGCTCCTCTCGAGGAGGCGCGGATTGCGCCATCTGCTGTGCTCCCTCCCGTAGGTGTTCGGCTTCATGCGGTTACGGTACTGCTGCCGGATCGGGCGGGAACCTGGGTTGTGTCACTTCTCGCGTTGTGTGCGAGGAACTCGCACACCTCAATGGCGAAATCGTCCTGGTCGTCCTTGTCTGAGCTGGGTCGGACCCCTGTGTTCGAGCTGTGGCCTCCGCGGGGCCAGTGGCTCAAGCGGCCTCGTCGTGAGTGAGCTTCGTGTAGGCGCGACGCCCTGGGAGGGTTGTCATCCCGTGGGCCAGGGTGCTCGCCGCGATGACCATGCTTCCCGCAGCCCAGATCGTCGTGTCCGGCACCCCTTTCTCCGCCACATAGGTTAGGTAGTAGAGCGCGGCGATCCCGATCGGCCCGAACCATCCCAGCCAGACGGCGTCGCCGCGGCTCAGCCTCAGTGGCCTGCGGATTGCCAGGATGATCGGGATCCGACGCAGGAGCAGGACGGCGGCCACGAACGCGAGGCTGGACCATCCCAGGAGCGACCATTCGTTCCAGGGCAGCGCGACCCCGAACAGGGTGAAGACGGGCAGCAGGAGGACCCGGTCGACGCCTTCCTCGATGTGGTGCTGGGGTCTGCGTTCGTCGTCGGTTATGCCGAGGTTGTAGGCGATGCCGGCCGCGAAGACCGCCAGGATCGAGTCGACGCTCAGCAGCTCTGCGAGGCCGAGGACGAACAGGGCGAAGGTCAGGGTGAACAGCGGGAAGGTGGTCTC
>JALZEO010000205.1 GCA_030862025.1 Actinomycetota bacterium
CAACAGCCCTTCCGGGTTTTCTTCACCGACAACAACAAGGTAGTGGTAGACGTCGTAAGCGGGGGGTGAACGGCCCCTCGCTTACCGCCCGCGAGTCCTTAGCCATGGTCGCCAAGCCCGGCCAGCAGCCGGAAGTACCGAACGATGGTCTAGGAGGAACGCGTCAATATCGCGAACGTTTTTCTCTCGTCAGGAAGCATGTCGGCCTCCCAGCCCTCTGCTCGCAATCGCTGGATGATCGCTGCCTCACCTGGTCGTTCGGCGTCGTCCAAGATCACGGTGGCGGCATGCAAGCGGTCTCCCAGGACCTCCCACAGCCCCCACCTCCCGCCAGGGGTTATGCCCGGCGGGCCGTCACAGATCACGACGTCGAACCGATCCGGTAGCTCGGACGGGACTTCGTACCACTCGATGTCTCCGTACGTCCTCAATGGCGCGTGGAGTACCGCGGGCCCCGCCGCTCCGAGGATGTCTAGCTTGCGTCGAATCCTTTCGGCCCATTCGGGGTGGTGTTCGAGGCTCCACACTGGCGCTGTGACCGCGGCAGTCAGTCCCAGGGCCAATGTGGTCAGGCCTGAACCGCACTCCAGTACGGGCCCCTTGGCAGTCGCGGCGTAGTTGAGCGCCGCCAGGACATAGGCGTTTCCAGCCCTGTAGCTGAGGTTTCCCCAGCCCTGGGCGAGGCGCCGGATTGCACTGGATGAAGGCCCCCGCAGACGCAGTTGATGAGCACCGAGCCGGAGCATCACCGCACGGCGGGCTGCCACGAGCGGACCACGTAGCTGTGCCGGAAGATGATCCCGGATCCTGGTCACGATGCAGATGATCTCCGGCATGGTCACGCTCCGGAGCCAGCCTAGGTCGTCTTCTGGCGACGACCTCGGCGAGTGCCGCGGGTGGGCGCAACCCCTTCCCCGGCACCATCGAGGATGAGGTCCCTGAAGCATGCCTGTATCAGGGCGCTCGAGCAGGGCACGACCGTGAACGCCCTGGTCCGTGACTTCCTGGAGCGGTTCGCGGACGCGGACCGGCAGGGCGAGATCTTGCGCGGGCTCGTGGAACTGGCCGAGCGGGTGAGCGGGGGACCGACGGGAGGCCCCGGTCCTGGCAGCGCGCCGAGCTGTACGACCGCGGGCGTCGCTGAGTGCGAGCGTTCATCGATACCACCGTCGTGGTGTACGCCTTCGACCGGCGAGAGCCCCGCAAGCAGGCGCGCGCCCGCGAGCTTCTGACTGGGGTGTGACCACGGACCTCGTCCTCAGCATGCAGCCTCTGCAGCGACGACGGCCAGGACTTCGGGGCGTGCCTGTCCGACTAGCGTCCTGCTGTCTGTCCTATTGATCACTGTCCACGCTGTGGGGCGTGAGATTCGGGGACGGTCGACGGCGACATTTCCCCTTCCTCGCACGCCTCCACCCAGGCATCCCGCGAGTCATGTTCCTGGCAGATCCACCCCGAACACGCAGCATTGGCCCGGCCCTCCGTCCCGTCCCGACGCCCGGCGGCCTTCGGCGGGCGCTGCCGCCGCGGTGACGACCGTCATGGGAGGTGAGTCACATTCCCCATTCGACTCGTTGGGCAGTGCTTGCGGTCCTCACGGCCGCGGGGGCGGATCTACGTTTCCGGCGCGCCCTTCTGAGCTTGGCACCGGACCAGGGGCCGGCCACAACTCCTGTCGAGGTATACGGTCAGGGTTTCGACGCGTGTCTGCGGCGAGGCAGGCGCAGCCGTGAGGGCGGTTCTTCTGCGTCTGGAACCGCCTCCCTGATGTGGGACGACCACGGCCTGGCGACGGTGCCCTTGAGTGACGCCGGCGACTTCAGGGCCTCCTTCAGAGTCCCGCAATCCGCGCCGGCAAGGGACCATACGATCTCGGTGAGGTGCCTGACCGGAGATGATCGCCTCGCGGCAAGCAAGACCTTCATCGTGCCGGCTGCGAATCAACCTTTGCCTCCGCCCGCCGGTCAAACCCGAACTGGGAGGCAGCAGCCCCACGGCGATCGCTGACGGGGGCCCCCTATCGAGGGGGTGGTCCGACACGACGAACATCCTGGCGCCCCTCGGAACATCTGCCACGGCGCATTCGCCTGCAGGCGCCGGTGATGTCGCTGGCCCCGCGACGGGCATCCTGGCACCCATTGCCACGTCGATGGAAGCGCTGTCATCCTCAGTCGACGACGATGACAACAACGGGGAGACCGCTGAACCCAGTTGGGCGAGCTCTGATTTCGCCGCTGCGGTACCTGCCGCCAACGAGGTCCCATTCGGGGCGGCGGCGGTGCTGCTCAGCCTCGGAGTGACCGCGCTGCTGTCGATCCTGCTCATCGGCTTTCCGGCCGAGATGTTCAACAAGACCCTGCTCGAGCACTACGAAGAGATCCGCGGCTGGTTCCGCTGGGTGCCCGGGTGGCTCACCGCGGCGCCGGAGCGCTCGCCCTTGTTCCAGTTTGCGCTCTTCACCCTCATCGCCACGACGGTGACCACGTTCCTCGAACCCGGTGCCGGGTTTGACCGCGAGACCCTCCCGCTGGCCTTGTCGTTCCTCGTGACCATCCCACTGGTCACGCTCGCCTACGCGCTACCGGCCGAGATCTATTACCGGCGCATATCGGGCACAGGAGCCAAGATACAAATCCTCCCTCTGTCGCTCGGCGCAGCCGCCCTGTGTGCTGCCGTCACCCGCATCGGCCACTTCCTGCCCGGCTACGTGTATGGGCTCATGGCGGAATACCGGTGCGGGGAGGGGAGACGGCTCGAGAAGGAACATGAGGGGCAGGGCCTCCTGGTGGGCGCGGTCGTGGTGTTCGGCGTGAGTCTCCTGGCCTGGCAGTTGGCCGGTGCGACCGACGCGGCTGCGGCCAGCGACACAGCGAGCTTCGGTCTCCGATTCGGCGACAACGTCCTGAAACAGACCTTCGTCGTGGGCCTGGAAGGGCTCGTCTTCGCCCTCATCCCACTGCGCCTGTTGGATGGGGACAAGGTGAAAAACTGGAGCCTCACCGCCTGGACCATCATGTACGGGCTCGCCCTGTTCTTCTTCGTCCATGTCCTTGTCGTCACACGCTGGCTGGAGGATCAGGACCGCGCGAGCGTCGTGCGCATGCTCGCGCTGTTCGTCGCCTTCGCGCTGCTGTCCCTGTCCTTCTGGGCGTACTTCAACTTCCGCGGTCCACGCGTCGCAGCGCACGACGGAACTCCCTGAATGGCCGCCGAATGGGGGGAGGTGCTCGCTGCTGCTCTGGCTCAATCGGCTACCCAGGCCCTGGCAGGCCGACCGGTGCTTCGCAGCGAACGTTCGGCCCGATCTCGATGTGGACGACACCGAGCGACTAGTGCACTCCAGACGGCAATGTCAGCGTCCAATTTGGCCACTTGGAGGGGGCCGTTCCCGGCCTTCTCGCTACGGTGAGAGTGGATTGTCGTACCGACAACCTGATTCGCGCTCGAGGACACGGGCCGAAGGACTCAAACGACGGGGGACGCGAAATTCTATGGAAGATCCTCTGGACGAATTGGCGCTCAACGCTGCCTCTCTGGTAATAGGACTGGCCGGCGCCGCCGGATCAGCCATCCCCCGACGGCTCGCCCCGGCCCAGCCCTCTGAGCTGCCGCGACTCGAGAACGCGGACCTCGAGGTCTCACTCGACCACCGGCACAGCCAGGGCTCTGACGACCGCGACCGCCTCCACCTCGTTGTCGAGAACCGCGGAAGCGGACCCGCGCGGGACATCGATGTCGCGCTCCTCCCCGTCGACCAGGTCGGCCGTTCAGCAGAGTTGCGACCGAGGCAGCGGATCCGCCTGCCAGCGCTCGACCAAGGCGAGCGGCGAGCCGTACCCGTCACGGCCCTCCCGGGTCCAGTGGTCGCAGCGACCTGCCGCTGGAGCGATGCATTCGCCGACTACGAGCGACATCGACTGTTGCAGGCCAGGTGATCGGGGGCTGCCTGCTGCCCGTGGTGGTGCCTGGGAAGTGACCGGGCGCAAGGCGGGGGCGCCGGAGGTGCTCGGGCCACGCGCCCTCAACCGCGCCCTGCTCGAGCGGCAGATGCTGCTGCGCCGCTGGAAGCTGGACCCAGCCGAAGCGATCGAGCATCTGGTCGGATTGCAGGCGCAGGCGCCCCATCCACCCTATTTCGGACTCTGGTGCCGGCTGGACGCCTTCCGCCCCGACCATCTGGCCCGGTTGATCAGCGAACGGCGGGCGGTACGTATCGCGCTCATGCGCAGCACCATCCACCTGGTCACCGCGCGCGACGCCTTGTGGTTGCGCCCCCTGGTACAGCCCGTTCTCGAGCGCAGCTTGCAGGGAGGCTGGGGCCGTCACCTCGCGGGACTGGACCTGCGGGCGGTCGTGGCCGTCGGGAGCACGCTGCTGGCGGAACGACCACGCACAGCCAAGGAGCTCGGCGGGCTGCTGGCGGAGCAGTGGCCAGACCGCGATCCCGCCGCCCTCGCCAACGTCGTCCGTGCCCTGGTGCCGCTGGTCCAGGTACCGCCCCGCGGCCTGTGGGGCGGCAGCGGGCCGTCCGCTCATACCACGCTCGACGCGTGGCTTGGCCGCCCCCTCGAATCCGACCCCTCGCCGGACGAGCTGGTTGTGCGTTACCTGACCGCGTTCGGGCCGGCCAGCGTCCAGGACATGAGGACCTGGTCCGGCCTTACAGCACTGCGCGAGGTGACCGAACGACTCCGACCGCGCCTGCGCCTTTTCCGCGACGAGCAGGGCACGGAACTGTTCGACATGCCCGATGCTCCGTTCCCCGACCCTGACACCCCCGTCCCGCCGCGCTTCCTACCCGCCTACGACAACGCGCTGCTCTCCCACGCCGACCGGACGCGGATCATCAGCGACGACCGTCGCAGGCGCATCGCCACCAGCAGATTGGAGGTCGGGACGGTGCTCGTCGATGGGTTCGTGTGCGCCACCTGGAAACTGGCACAGCAGCGCGGGACCGCCACCCTGAACATCGAACCCTTCGAGAGGCTGTCACGCGTGGACAGGGAGGCCGTGACGGAGGAGGGTACGCGCCTGCTCGCATTCGCCGGGGCAGACGCCAGCGGCAGCATCCAGTTCGGTTGGCCTGCAGCCACTCGAGCGTCATGCTGGTAGCCGAGACTCGAGGAGGGCATATGACGGAGCGGCGGCCGTTTCACGTCGAGGTGGTGGTCCACGCGGCGCGCGAAGCCGTGTGGCGCGCGCTGACCGACCCAGCCGAGGTCCGGCGCTGGTTCGGGTGGGACTACGACGGCCTCGACGACGAGATCCGCTACATCTTCGTCGACCACGCCCAACGGACGGCGCCCGGCCGCATCGACCTGGAGGACGGGGAGAGGATCGAACTCGAGGCGAATGGTCCCCGAACCGTCGTGCGTGTCACCCGTCCAGGCCCGCTCACTGACGCCGACGAGGATGACGTCCACGACCTGATCGAGGAGGGCTGGCGCGCCTTCCTCCAACAGCTGCGTTACTACCTCGAACGGCACGCGGGCGAGGACCGTCGAACCGTCCATCTCCAGGGGGAGGCGTCCCCCGCCGAGGTGCTCGCGGCCCTCGATGATGTGGCGACGGGGCGGCTCTGGCACGCGAGCTCGTATCAGGTGGCGATCGTCGTCGACGGGCAGGCCGGTGGCCTCGTCCTCATCGAGGCGTCGAGCCCTCTCGATTCCGACGTGCCAGGACGGGTATCGGTCACGGTCACCAGCTTCGGCCTTGGCGAGGCAGCGTTTGCAGCGCGCCGTCGCGAGTGGGAGTCGTGGTGGACCGGGCTCGCGGACCACGCCACGATCATCCCGTAACTCGAGCCGCTGTCAGTTCACGGCAGGTTGGTGGGGGCGGCTACGGGTCAGGTCGCACAACGCGATTTTTTCGACGTTCTGGCGGAGGGCCAGCGCCCGCTGGAGTCCTTTGACGTCGCGCACCTTGTCGGGTGTAACCAGGGTCACAACCAGCCCGTCAGCGCCGGCACGTCCCGTACGACCCGAGCGGTGCACGTAGTCCTTCTCGGTGGCGGGCGGATCGAAATGCA
>JALZEO010000228.1 GCA_030862025.1 Actinomycetota bacterium
CACTGCGACTGGCAGCGGCCGCATTCGGTGCAGGTGTAGAGGTCGAGCACATACGGCCAGCGGAAGTCCTCGACCTTGCCGACGCCCAGCACACTGTCCTCGGTCATGGTCTCGAGGTCGATCTCCAGCTTAGGAGCGGCGCCCAGCGCCTTCGGTTGCCGGGCGACGAGCTCTTTCAGCCAGATCGTGAAGATGTGCAAGTGCTTGGAGTTGAGTGCGAAGACCAGGAACCAGCCGATGATGGCGATGTGACCCACGACCGCCCCGGCCACGACACTCTCGAGAGCGAATTCAGACATCCCCTCCAGTCGCTCGCCTACCAGGCGGGACAGGAAGGCCGCCTCGGGGAAGGGAGAGGTGCCCAGCGCCACCCGGCCGGCATGGATGAGCAGAAGCGTATAGGCGACGCCGAACTCACCGAGCAGAACCCACCAGCCCCAATTGAGGTTGCTACCGGCGAAGCGGGAGCGGCGGCCGAGGCGTCGAGGGTGTTGCGCCAGGCGCATGACCGCGAACGAAGCGACCGCGACGACAACGAGGCCGATGAAGAGATCCTGCATGAACCCAACGACGTCGAGCAGGCTCAGCGTCGAACCAGGAAAGGTGATTCGACCTGCGAACGGGATCTCGTAGGTGGAGCTGAACAGCTCACCGAAGATCTCGATTATCGTCGCTTGCACGACGAGGAAGCCCCAGAACACCCAGGCGTGCATCACCCCTGGCAGCGACCAGCGCAGGAGCTTCTCCTGGCCCAGCACCTTTGTAACCAGATACTTGAGGTTGCGCCTGACGTGGTCCCATGATCCTCGTTCAGGGTCAGGCTGCGCCTTCTTCAACAGTCCGTAGAGGAAAACCACCCGGTGCGCCGCGAAGTAGACCGTGACTGCGAGCACGATCAAGCCGGCGACTATTCGGCCCGTGTTGAGCATCTCCAAGGCGTCCAAGCGAGGCGACCTCTGGTGCGAGAGTCAGCGGCAGTCTAAGGGCCGCGAGCGCAGCCGCGATCACAGCAGCAATCGTTTCAACGACCCCAAGCCGGGGCGGTGGCGAGCTAACGTTCGAGGATGCCCGGCCAGCGCCTGTTCCTCGTCCTGCTCGCTGCGCTCGTCGTCGGGGGTTGTGCAGCGAATGCCACTTCCGCCGGGGAAGACGGCACGGCCGACCCTCGAGTCGACGCCGTCCCGCCCCGCGTCTCCGGGTCGGTCCCGCCCCTTCACCCGTCGGTCGACGACTACCCCGACGGGACGATTCGGCTCGTCGCTCCCAGTGGCCAGACTGTGACGGTCGAGGCGAAGGTGGCCAACACACCTCCACGCCGCCAGCATGGGCTCATGGAGGTACCTGCCCTACCCGGCGGGGTCGGGATGCTCTTCGTCTTCCCCGAAGACCGCGGCACCGGATTCTTGTCGAGCGGAGGGTTTTGGATGAAGAACACGCTCGTCCCACTCGATGTCGCTTTCGTGGGCTTCGACGGGGAGATCAAGGCGATCCTGCACATGGAGCCGTGCACCTCATGGCCGTGTCCGGTCTACGACCCAGGTCAGCCTTACCGGTATGCGCTGGAGGTGCCCGGAGGTTGGTACGAGCAGGTGGGTGTCGGCCTCGGCTGGCAGCTCGAACTTCCCGCAGGCCTTCCACCTTCGTCCTGAGTATCAGCGCGTCGAAAGCAGGCGGGAGTGGAAGGCGACGCGGACTACCGTGGGGTCAACGGCTCGGTCGGAGGCAAGCGTGGAGAGCTGGCAGGTCGTGGTAGCGGTGTTCTTCGTGCTGTTGCCACTGGTGCTCATGCTCGACTTCTGGGGCGACGAACGTCTCACCACTCGCGGTTGGCCGATCCGGCGCGAGTGGAATCCGCAGGCTCACGGACACAGGTCCGTCAGTCACGAGCTCGTACGGGGCAGGGATGACCCGGACACGAGGATCGGCCAGAACTGACGAGCTCCCCCCACGTTGGGCATCGACGGCGGCTGCTACCACGCTGTGCGTGGCACTCGTGCCGCTCGCATCTCGTCAGCGGACAGACTAACCGGACCCTATAAGCTACCGACTATAGAAACTTGACAGGCAGTGGCTCAAGTTTATCATGGCGGCAAGCAATGGGTCAGGGACACCTCCTCGGTTGCACCTGACCCCCGTGCACAACACGACGAGTCAGGAGGCCCAGAACATGGCCAGAGCTGTGGGGATTGACCTCGGCACGACGAACTCCGTCGTAGCCGTCATGGAGGGTGGCGAGCCGACGGTGATCCCAAACGCTGAGGGTTCGCGTACCACGCCCTCGGTGGTGGCGTTCAGCAAGTCCGGCGAGGTGCTGGTCGGCGAGGTCGCGAAGCGCCAGGCGATTACGAACCCGGACCGCACGATCCGCTCCGTGAAGCGTCAGATGGGCACGAACTGGGGTGTCGACATCGACCGCAGGCGGTACACCCCCCAGGAGATTTCCGCCCGCATCCTCATGAAGCTCAAGCGTGACGCCGAGGCATACCTCGGTGACACGGTGGCGCAGGCCGTCATCACCGTCCCGGCCTACTTCGACGACGCGCAACGTCAGGCCACCAAGGAGGCGGGTGAGATCGCCGGATTGGAGGTCCTGCGGCTGGTCGCCGAGCCGACGGCGGCATCGTTGGCGTACGGGCTGGAGAAGGCGGAAGAACAGACAATCCTCGTCTTCGACCTAGGCGGAGGCACGTATGACGTGTCGGTGCTCGAACTCGCCGAGGGCGTGTTCGACGTCAAGTCCACCAGTGGTGACAGCCAGCTCGGCGGGGACGACTGGGATCAGGCGGTTATGGACTGGATGGTCTCCACCTTCAAGAACAGCCATGGGGTTGATCTATCGAAAGACCGGATGGCGCTTCAGCGGCTGAAGGAGGCGGCGGAGAAGGCGAAGATCGACCTCTCCCAGGTAACCGAGACGTCGATCAACCTGCCGTTCATCACCGCCACGGACGCGGGGCCGCTGCATCTCGAGCAGACCCTGACGCGGGCCGCGTTCAACGAGCTCACCGCTCATCTCGTCGAGCGCCTGCGCGGCCCGTTCCAGCAGGCGATCAAAGACGCCGAGATCCCTGTGTCCGACATCGATCACATCATCCTGGTTGGCGGTGCAACCCGCACGCCTGCGGTCCAAGACCTCGTGCGAGAGCTGACCGGGGGCAAGGAGCCCCACAAGGGCGTAAACCCCGATGAGGTCGTGGCGGTAGGGGCGGCGCTACAGGCGGGCGTCCTGAAGGGAGAGGTGAAGGACGTCCTCCTGCTCGACGTGACCCCGCTGTCGCTCGGCATCGAGACGAAGGGTGGGGTGATGCACAAGCTCATCGAGCGCAACACCACCATCCCCACCCGTCGTTCGGAGGTGTTCACAACCGCGGAGGACAACCAGCCGTCGGTTGAGATCCACGTACTCCAGGGTGAGCGGCAGATGGCGGGCGACAACAAGACGCTCGGCAAGTTCCTGCTCACCGACATCCCACCGGCGCAGCGAGGAATGCCTCAGATCGAGGTCACCTTCGACATCGACGCGAACGGCATCGTGCACGTCTCCGCGAAAGACCTGGGAACCGGCAAGGAGCAGTCGATGACGATCACCGGCGGCTCGGCGCTGCCGCGCGATGACATTGACCAGATGATCCGAGACGCCGAGCGTCACGCTGAGGAGGACCGTCGGCGTCGGGAGGCCGCGGAGACCCGGAACCAGGGCGACCAGGTGCTCTACCAGACCGAGCGGCTGTTGCGTGAGCACGGGGAACGAGTGCCCGCCGATGTGACGGCCCGGGTCGAGTCGGCCGCGAGCGACCTGCGCGAAGCGCTGAAAAGCGATGACGCGAGCGCGATCCGCGACAAGTCGGAAGCGCTCATGGCGGCCAGCCAGGAGTTGGGGCAGGCCGTGTATGCCGCAGGGCAACAGGCCGGAGCAACGGCCGGTACTGGGGGCGCGAACCCGACTGGCGACGAGGAAGTCGTTGAAGCCGAGGTCGTCGAGGAGGGCGGCGACCAGGAGGCTGCCAGCTGACCGAGGCCGTGCACGGTGTTCAGTGGAGTGATGGAGGTTCTGAACGCGAGAAGGGGGAACACGATGAGTCTGAGCCGCTACAACCCGCGGGATCTTGCCAGCATCCAGGACGAGTTCGAACGTATGTTCCGCAGCTTCTTCGGTGGTAGCACGGGGACCGAGTCGGCTCCCACCACGGCCGGGGCGTGGAGCCCCGCGTTGGACGTCGAGGAGACCGAGGAGGCATTCGTCCTCCACGTCGAGCTGCCCGGGTGCCAACCCGAGGACGTCGAGGTCAATCTCGAGGAGAACGTGCTTACGGTCACAGGAGAGCGCCGCTTCTACGACGAGCGCGAGGCCGAAGGCTTCCGCCGCATCGAGCGCCGCTTCGGCCGCTTCCACCGCGCGGTGCGCCTACCCGATCGTGTGGCGACGGACCGGGTGGACGCGAGCTTCGAGAATGGTCTTCTGACCATCACCGTGCCCAAGGCCGAGGAGGCGAAGCCCCGCCGCATCCAGATTCGCGCAAGAAGCGGCGGCGAGGACAGGGCTGGCGAGGATAGCTACTTGCCCAGGGGTGCAGACGAAGTACAGGGAGCCGGCGATCGGGGGGAGCAACTGAGCTGATCGCCGCGACGGCTGGAAGGTGCAGGGGGTGGGGGC
>JALZEO010000234.1 GCA_030862025.1 Actinomycetota bacterium
ATGAACAACTGCTACCGCGACTACGGGGTTCGGAACGCGCAGCAGCTCAAAGCCATCCTCGAGCGTCGCGCCAGTTCCTGAAGCCCTGTGGCCCAGAATGCGACATGGATCTACCAGCGCATCTCACCGGCCCTGATGCGTGAGTTTGTCCTCCGGCCGGTCGCCTTGAGGTCCGCTCACTCCCGCCGTAGGGCCTCGATCAGCTCGTCCTTCGACATGTCACTGCGGCCCCTGATTTGGCGCTCCTGTGCGAGCTCGTAGAGCTCCTGTCGCGTCATGTCCCCCAGATCCGCGCCCGTGTCCGTGGCGGGCTCCTCTCCAGTCTCGGCCGCCTCCTCAGCCGCCTCCTCAGCCGCCGCCTCGGCTTCGTCAGTCGCCGTCTCGGTCGTCTCTGCAGCCTCCTCGGCCGCCGCCTCGGTCGCCTCCGCCGCCTCCTCAGTCGCCGTCTCGGTCGTCTCCGCCACTTCCTCCGTAGTGGCCTCGGTCGCCTCCGCCGCTTCTTCCGTCGTGGCTTCCGTAACCTCCGCCGCTTCCTCGGCCGCCGCCTCGGTCGCCTCCGCCGCATCCTCGACCGCGGCTTCAAGCGCCTCCATCGCCTCTTCAGGCCTGGCCACGTCCTCCTCTACCGCCTGCTCGTCAGCCGCCTGGAGCTGCTCCTGAACGCTGGCCATCTGCCGCTGCAGCCGCGCAAAGTTCTCCTGCATACGCTGCTGGTAATCGGCCATCCGCTGGAACGCGAGCTGCAGGTTGGCCTGAAACTGCTCCATCTGCTCCTGCAGGGGTTCCTGGACGCGCCCCAACTGTTGCTGGAGCTGGCGGCCTTGACGGTCAGCCTGCTGAGGCGTCCTCTCGGTGCCTACTCCCCCGGCAAAGAACTGCTCCCAATGTCGTCGCAAGGGCTCCCAGGCGGCAACAACCTGCTCCTGATATCTGCGCAGTGGGGTCTGCAGCTGCTCGAAGACGCGGGCCCACTCCTGGAAAAGCGCGGACATGCGATCACGGTCGGCCATGGGAAGTCCTTGTTTCAGGCATCGATGCGGCGGCGGAGCACCCACGGCGTCGTCTTCACGACGCACGCTCCGAAGTCCAGCCTATGCGCCCAACGGCGAGTCACAAAGCCCGAGTCGCGACGGGTAGGAGCGCGAAGGCGATCTCACGCCTCGGCGAGGAGCTCGCCCACGACCCTGCGGACCTCCGCTTCCGTCACCTTGCCGAAGGTCCTGGCTGCCACACGACCTTCGCGATCAACCACGATGGTGGTCGGGATCGCGGCCGGGCCCACCCCCCCGTACTTTGCTGCGTACACGCTGGCCGGATCCAGGACTGACTGGTAGGGGACGGAGAACTCGCGTTGATGCGCCCGGGCGTTGGCCTCCGTGTCCTGTACGGCGACCCCGAAGAACGCGACGCCTTGGCCCGACAATACCTCGTACGCCTGGTTCAGTTCGGGCTGCTCGGCCCGGCACGGACCGCACCACGAAGCCCAGAAGTTCACCACCACCACCTGACCGCGAAGGGCGTCCAGTCCGAGCTCACCCTCGCTACCCAGCAGGGGGGCGCGGTCGGGTGGTGCTGCGACCCGAGCGTCGACCGGAATCGTCTGAGTCCGGTCACGGCCGGACTCAGGATTCGGCGCTGCGCTCGTCGAAGGGCGCATCGCCACGAGCACAACTATCGACAGCGCCAGCAGCGGGACGACGACCACAAGGACCCGAGCAAGCGCGGTCTGCTTCGGAGTTTCGTCCATGGCTCTGGTCCCGGTTACAAGCAGCCGCCGGTCGACGGACGCCGGTGCAGCCTATCGACGTCAACACGAAGCCACCGACGCCCGGGACAAGATGGAAGGCAGCTCGATCCGAGGGCTCTGGAAGCAGGCGCCGCGGCGGGATCAACCGCGAGGAGTCATGAGCTGGTCGACAGGCGCGTAGTCGTCGGTGAGCACCGGCGCGCCAGCGACGAAGGGCTCGAGGGCGGCGCCAGTCAGGCCGGTATCGCCTCCGCCCCGTGCCCAGTTGTGCTCGAGGATCGCCGCAACCTGGATGGGGGTGTCGGAAGCGACGAGAACGAAGTTGCCGCCCGCTTCACCCCGCATGTGGGCCGGTGGCGCGAACACCGCGACGTGCGAGAAGACCTGCTGGAGGGTATTCGTCTCCGCCCGCGCGAACCCGAGGGGCGGGTAGTCGATGAGGTTCATGACGTAGACCCCGTCGGGACGCAGGCGCGCCTTGACCTCTTCGAGGAACTCCAGCGTGGTCAGGTGCCACGGGACGGCAAGGCCCCCGAACGCATCTCCGATGATGACATCGAACGCTCGTGACGGCACGTCACGCAAGGTCAGACGGGCGTCCCCAACCCGAACGCGGAGCTCGGGACCGGTCACCAGTCCAAGCTCCTGCCGTGCTATCTCGACGAGCATCGGGTCAAGCTCGAGGACGAGGTTCGTCGACTCCGGGCGGGTGGCGGCCACGTAGCGGGGCAGGGTGAAGCCCCCGCCGCCGATCGACAGCACGTCGAGCGGTTCGCCCGCCGGCGCGACCGTCGCAAGGACGTCGCTGACGGTCTGGGCGTAGGCGAACTCGAGACGGGTAGGGTCCGCCAGGTCCATATAGCTGTGCCGGACCGTGTCGAGCAGCAGCAGCCGTCCCGAGGTGCGGCCGGAATCGGCGACGACCCGGGCGCAGAAATAGGCGCTTTCGTACTGGCACGGCGACACCCTCGCCACGGTGAGCAGCGCAGCGAACACCCCGACGGCCACGATCCAGGCAACGCCACCCGTGCCCGTCGGGCGCAGAACCCACCACAACACGACACCCACGAGCACGAGCGAGCCGCCGAGCCCGAGCACGATCGTGTCACTGGGCAGCGAAGCGACGAGCAGGAACCCGGTCACGAAGGTGCCGACGATGGCGCCTGCCGTACCGATGGCAGCAAACCTTCCCACTACCGTGCCCGTCTCGCCCAAGTCGTCGAGTTGGAGCTTCACGACGGCTGGGTTCACCGCGCTGAGTACGACCGCCGGGGCGAAGAAACCAACGAAGGCAAGTACGACGATCCCGACCGGTCCGGTGCCACGCAGTCCCGCACCGAACACGGCGACCCACACCGGAGCGAGAAGCGCCAGCACCCCCCCGGCTGCGACGAGCGGTCCGAGGAGGCTGCGCGGAGCCACCCGGTCGGCTACCCGCCCCCCCAGCCAGCTGCCGAGCGAGATGCCAGCCAGGACCGTGCCAATGATCCCCGTATAGGTCTCGAGCGAAACTCCGACGTAGGGAGCGAGGAGCCGACCAGCCAGGATTTCGAGCACGAGTACGGCTGCCGAGGTGAAGAAGACGAGGAAGCCGGCAGCGAGCGAGGGCATTCGGCAACGGTACAGCCGTGCGGCCGGACGAGGCGCGTCGGGCAGCGCACGGACGCGTGTCTCCCGCCCCCAAATCGGGACCCTCCCGAAGCAACCAGGTGAGCACGCGCCGTGACGTACGCTGGGACCGCGGCCAACTCAGCGAACAGGATCCGGCGATGAAGCGTGACGAACTTCGAGCTGTTCAGGGGCAGCTCAAGGACCGTTATCGCTCCCAGCCAGAGGCGGCGTTCGTCACGCTGCGGGCCGAGGGGAGGCTGGGCGAAGGCATCTCGTGTTCGGTTCAGACCGGTCGCGCGCTTGCTGAGGCGGGTCTCCACCCAGCAACAGGGGGCGACGGCCTGTCGCTCTGCTCCGGAGACATGCTCTTGGAGGCGCTGGTCGCCTGCGCAGGCGTTACCTTGAAAGCGGTAGCGACCTCCCTCGAGATCCCGGTCCGGGCTGGGGAGGTACATGCCGAGGGGGACCTCGATTTCCGGGGCACGCTCGCTGTCAGCGGGGACGCTCCTGTGGGGTTCAAGGCGATCCGGCTGCGCTTCGAGCTCGACACGGACGCCAACCACGACCAGCTGGACACCCTGATTCGTCTCACCGAACGGTACTGCGTCGTGTACCAGACGCTCGCAGGGTCACCGACGCTGTCCGCCACCTGGTCCGAGTCCTGACGGGCAAGCGGCGCGAAGTCACCGTGGAAACGCCCAAGGGCCGCGCAGCGACGGGGCTCCACTCTCAACGGCGAGCCGGAACGACTTCCTACACTGCCTGCATCTCAACAGGAAGGACCTGGGTGAGGCTGCTGCAGGAAATGATCGATGAGGCCGTTATCCGAGAAGTGCTCGAC
>JALZEO010000355.1 GCA_030862025.1 Actinomycetota bacterium
GAGCCGAAGGGAGACAGCTCGGCTGCCGGCCCGGACATGTCGATCAGGCCCTCCTCCAGCCGGGGCAGGAAGCCGGCGCCGAGCACCGCGGCCCCGCGCAGCACGTGCGTCTCATCGCTTCGGGCACGATCCACCGGCGCGAGCCAGCCGGGGAATTGCCCGTTCCCGCCGGGACCCTTCGTCCGCGGCTCGACGACGTCGAGTGGCTTGACGATGCGGACGCTTTCGCCCGGCGAGGCCAGCGACACGCGGACCTCGGCGAAGGCAGGATCGCCTACGACCTCCTCCGCCTTCTCCCTCGACACCGTCAGGTGTCCATCGCTGTAGCTTGTTTCGTCCCCGAGCGTCACCTCGCGGACCTCATGGATGATGCGCCTCAGTCCAGCCACTGACTGACTCTCCTCGTGCTCTCTTCGTGATGCCCGTCTGCGGCCAGTCTTCCTTGCCGCCTGCTGCTCACACCGTCGACCTCTCGTCCGAAGGGGAACGCGATGTGCCTGTCCGCCCCGAATTCGAAGAGTTCACGGACGATCGGGCGCTGCTGGCGGCCCGCGCCTCGACGCGACGGCTCGATCGCGCCAGGATCATGGCCTCGGAGAAAGGACCTCACCCTTGCTCGGATGCGCCTATGCTCTGCCTTGTCACCACTTCTCAGCGAGCCTGGCCAGCAGGGGCGGTCCGCGGGCCGTGCGATCTCGGACTGTTGGCTTCAGGAGACAGCGGATGAGCGAGGTCTGGTACCCGGGGCTCGGTAAGGAGGAGGATGACACCGTGCAGCGAGTGCACGGGCTGCCCGGTAGGGCCCGCAACGAGCAGAACCCTCTGGACGTCGCTGGTGTGACGGTAGATCTTCAGGACCGCGCCTGCCCGCATTGTCGGGAGGTGTGGCTGCCCTGGCAGCGGATCTGCCCACGTGACGGTTCCCGCACCATCCCCGCCTCTGAACTGCCGAGCCTGCACGCACCACCTCAGCTTCGCCCGTGAACTTGTCGGCACGCCGCCACGGTAGACGAGTCGGAGCGTGAGGTGTCGGGCTGGGCCGACCCACCCTCCAGAGGGCACCGTGCCGTGGAGGCGTCCGCTGGATCCGGCACAGGGCTGAGGCATGGCACTACTCCATGATTTCTTGCAGCTCGTCCAGCTTGCGGCGTTCGTGGGACTTGCGGCCGCATCGCTGTGGCAATGGCGTCGGCGTGGTGGCAGCGCCCCCGGCTGGTTGGCCGCGACCTTTTCTGTCCTGGCGGGGGTAGCGCTCGTCGAACGCCTGCTCCCTGAGCAGGCGCTCAGCGGGGCCGCTCTGTGGGTTCACAAGCTAGCGATCGCCGTTCTCATCCTCTTTCCCTACTTTCTGTACCGATTCACCATCGCGGTCGCCGCCGGGCATCGGCTGATGACGCGGCTGGCCGGAATTCTCACGGGTGCGGTCGTTGTCTGGACCCTCCTGCTGCCGCGAGTTCCGACCGGGGGCGAGCAGCGCTCGGGGGACTTCACAGCGTTCGTCATCTTCTTTGTGGCGACGTGGACGTTGCTGTCGGGCATGGCGGTGGTGCGTCTGTGGCGGGCGGGAGCGGCACATCCTCGCGTCGCCCGCGCCCGTATGCGCTTCCTGGCGTCTGGAGCGGTTGCGCTCAACCTCGCGCTGCTGCTGGCGGGACTCGTCGAGAGCGACCGGCCCGGCGTGCTGCAGCTGGCGATCGATGTGTCGGCGGTTGCCGCAGCCGCCCTGCTCTTCTTGGGCTTCGTGCCGCCCGCCTCGCTGCGGGCGGTGTGGCGACGCCCAGTCGAACGGTCCCTGCGAGAGGCGCAGCTCGAGCTGGCCGCAGCAATGACGTCGCAGCAGGTCACCGAGGCGATGCTTCCCTTCCTGCGGCGCGTGTTCGGAGCGGGCGGCGCGTTCGCGTTTGACATGGAAGGCGACCTCAGCGCCGTGCACGGCATGGAGGCGACCGAGGCGCATGCGATCGCAGCCGCTCTCAGCGAGGGAAACGCCGTTGACGACGTCATGGCGATACGTCTGCGGTCGGGCTGGATCGGAGTGCGTACAACTCCCTTCACCCCGTATTTCGGCAGCGACGAGATCCAGCTGTTGAAGTCGCTAGCGGTGTTCATCGACCTGGCGCTGGAGAGGGCGATGCTCTTCGATCGCGAGCATCGAGCGCGCATCGAGATCGAGCACGCTCGAGGGGAGCTCGAAGCGCTGCTGTTGGGCATCTCCCACGACTTGAAGAACCCTGTCGTTACGCTCTTGGGCTACCTGGATCTGTTGCAAACCGACTACGGCGAGCGCCTCGGAGACGAGGGCCAGCACTTCCTGGACCGCATGGCCGTGAGTGCCTTATACGTGCAGCAACTTCTCGAAGACCTTCTCGAGCTCTCACGGGTGGGCCGCACGCAGACTGATCCGGAAGCCTTGGATCTCGAGGCGCTCGTGGAGGACATCGCTCGGGAGACACGGCGAAGCTATCCGCTCGCCAAGATCGCGGTGGGCACGCTGCCCCTCCTCGTCATGAACCGGGCTCGGGCACGGCAGCTGTTCACGAACCTCATCGAGAACGCCGTCCGGCACGCTGGGCGCCAGGACGTGACGGTCGAAGTGGACGCGGTCGGTTTCCCCAACGGATCGGTGCAGGTGGCCGTCAGCGACGACGGCCGCGGCATCCCCCCTCCCTATAGGGAGCGCGTATTTGGTATCTTCGAACGCCTCGGCGCCAGTACGGCGGGCACGGGTATCGGGCTCGCCATATGCCGCAAGATCGTCGAGATGACAGGCGGAACCATTCGGCTCACCGATGTCGAGGTCGGCACCAGGGTCGAGATGCTCTTCCCCCAGTCCGCGGTAGCAGCGCCACCCGAGCCGGAGGACGAGCGATGACCGTCTCCACAGAAACCGTCCGACGCGTCCTGCTCGCCGAGGACAACGAGGATCATCGCTTCCTCACCATGAGGGCCCTGCGGGATCATGACAGCGACAACCGCGTGGAGATCGATGCGGTCATGGATGGCGAGGAGGCGCTCGATTACGTCTACCGCAGAGGACGCTACGCAGGACGCCCACGCCCCCACCTCATCCTGCTCGACCTCAGGATGCCGCGGATGGACGGCTTCGAAGTCCTCAGGCAGTTGAAATCGGACGCGGACCTGCACACGATCCCGATCGTGGTGTTGACCTCGTCCGCCCGCCCTGACGACGTCGACACGGCCTACCAGCTCGGAACGAATTCGTACGTCACCAAACCCGTCACCATCGCGGGAATGCGGGAGCGTCTCACGAACCTCACCGAGCACTGGATGGTGCAGGCCAGCCTTCCTCAGCCTCCCGAGTAGGTCCCGATCCCTGTAGCGGTACGCGCGGTCCCTCCGTGCAACCTCTCGACGTCGGCTCGAAGGTTGTGTTTGGACGCGTCCGGGCTATCGATACTGTTTGCAGGTGATCTCCGGCAGGCTACGAAGGCTCGAGACGACAGGAGGACACGCGTCAGTGTCGGATATGTGGCAGGGGCAGCTCGAGTTCCCTTCGCTGAGGCGCCTGTTCGATACGACCCCGGTGGGACAGGCTCTGGTCGCTCGTGATGGCACCATCCTGCAGGCCAATCCCGCCTATCACCGGCTGCTGGGCTACCCGGATGGAGCCTTGGTCGGCGGCAACGTCTTCGACCTGACTCATCCGGACGACCTGGCAACCTCACGGCGACACGCCGACCGCCTCTACCAGGGGGAGGTCGATCACTACAGCCTGGAGAAGCGGTACCTGCGCCGGGACGGTACGGCGGTATGGACGCTGCTCTCGGTGGCGCCCGCTGCCCGCGACGAGCGGGGCGAGATCACCCAGATGGTGGGGCTGATCCAGGACATTTCAGAGCAGAAGCAGACTGAGGTCGAACTGCAGCGCACCCTGACTCAGCTGGCGCGCTCGAATGCCGAGCTGGAACAGTTCGCGTACGTGGCCTCGCACGACCTCCTGAGCCCGCTCTACACGGTACAGGGCTTCCTGGAGTTGCTCCTCGACACGGAGGAGCATCTCAGCGCAGACGGGCAGGAATTCGCCCGGAGGGCATTGACCGCAGCGGCACGGATGGCTCGGCTGATCCAGGCCTTGTTCGGCCTGGCGCGTGCCGACAGCGCCGATCTCGAGGTCCAAACGGTGGACGTCGGTGAGCTCGTCGCCGAGGTGTTGGACAGTCTGGACGCCCCCATCCGCGACGCTGAAGCCGCAATCGAGGTGGGAGCGCTGCCGACGGTGGCCGGCGACCCCGCCCTGCTCGGAGTGGTTCTGCAGAACCTGATCGGCAACAGCTTGCGGTTCCGCCACCCTGATCGCCCGCTGCAAATCAGCATTGAGGGCTCGACAGGACCGGGAGAGGCTGTCATTCGAATCGTGGACAACGGTGAAGGCGTCGCGAGGACGGATTGGGACAGGATCTTCGATGCCTTCCACCGCGGCGATTCTGCACGCTCGGGGGCCGGTATCGG
The DNA here is from genome assembly GCA_030862025.1 of Actinomycetota bacterium. Taxonomy (GTDB): domain Bacteria; phylum Actinomycetota; class Nitriliruptoria; order Nitriliruptorales; family JAHWKO01; genus JALYGD01. The sequence continues at coordinate 4,471 of JALZEO010000355.1, forward strand.
TCTCGCCACCTGTCGCCGCATCATCGATCGTCACGGCGGCCGGATCTGGGTCGATGACACACCTCAGGGCGGAGCCACCTTCACCTTCAGCTTGCCCCGGCAGCCTGACCAGCAAGGAACCCCGTCCCCCCCCGCCTAGTTCGCACACCCCAACGGGGTGCCTGCTCAGGCCGTTGGTGTCCGCGTTCCCCTGGCCCGGGCCCGGTGGCAGAGCCACAGAAACAGTGGCCATTCGACCCCTTGGAGCGCGGCCCAGGTCAGGGCTTTCCGATTGGGAATCCCACGCGCTCTGGCGTCTCGGAACACCCAGCCGGCCGAGAACGCAACGATCCCAACCGCCACCGCTGCCAGGAAGTGCGTCACCTTGAAGCCTCCTGTTCTCGGCGTATTCGTGTCCTGGCAGGGGTCGTGGCGCCTTTTACTCGCCGCGGTAGGTACCGAAGCTCCAGAGCACTCCGCCCGGGTCCCTCACCGTGAAACCACGGGAGCCGTAGTCCTCGTCCTTGAGCCCTCGGACCACGTCGGCTCCGGCCGCGACAGCCCGTTTGAACAGTCCGTCGGGGTCTTCGCACACGACGTAAACCGAGTCGTTGCCAGGCTGGCGCCGTCCGAACGCTGAGTCGTCCTTACCGGCGGTGCCCAACATGATCCCGCCACCGAGTGGCCACCGCAGCTCGGCGTGCTCGATGATCGTCGGGTCGCCCTCCCGGGCGTAGGTGGCACGTTCTTCGAAGCCGAACGCTTCGACGAGGAACGCGATAGCGCCGGGTGCGTCAACGTACGACAGCACCGGCCAGACCATCGTGTCGCGCGCGTTCATGGCGAGTTCCTCCTCGGGTCGACGGCGTCAGCGTCGTCGCCGGCGCGCGCCGCGTGTTGGACGGATGGGAACTCTTCGGCCATCCAAGCTCGGGGAGTGCAGCCGGCCATAGCGGCGAACTCGCGGGTCAGGTGCGACTGGTCGCAGTAGCCGCATGCCGCAGCAGCTCCGGCAAGGTCAATCCGCGAGGAACGTCTCAGATGCTCGATGAGGCGACCGAAACGAATCGCCCGCGCCGCGGCCTTCGGTGGCAGTCCGAACTCGAGAGAGAAGCACTCGCTCAAGTGTGTCGCCGGCTCCACCCCGACCCGCTCCGCCACCTTTGCGACCGGGATGCGTCCTCCGCTGGCTTCCAGGAGGCGCCAGGCCTCGTGCAGGCGCCCGATCACGGTCGCTTCCATCTCGGCCACCCTGATCAGGATCTCGTCTACTACAGCGAAACGGTCGGACCACGAAGCGCGCTCGAAGGCCCGCTCACGCAACTCCACCGTTTGACGTCCCAGTACGTCCTCCCCTTGAAGCGACAGACCGGCCAACTCCCCTGCAGGCATCCCCAGGAGGGCACGGCTGCCCAGAAGGCTCAGATCGATGGCTACGCCTTCTTCCAGCCCACTCCGGGCGATGATGGCAGGGGCCGTGTGGAGCCCGCCGAGGACACAGGCGAAACGTGCCGGCCCCTGGCGCTGATCGACCTGGCGGGTGACGTGTATGGGATCAGTGAGGCTCACGATGAACGTCATGCGTCCACGTGGCAGGCCTCGGTGGATAGCCCCAGGTGGTCGTCCTCGGTAGCCGATGTAGCCGCCGACGAACGACCGCAGCGGCCCTGCGGGCGCCCGAACCTGCCAGACGTTCTCCGGCCTGCCCAACGCGGTCCCCCTCAGCATTCGCCGCCCGAGGAAGGTCGGTCGGGGATTGAAGGATCGACCACCTCGATGTGGACATGGGGCCAACTCGGCTTTGCCGTGTGGTCGTCGACCTGCGAACGGAACGGCAGTTGCCTGGCACGACCCGCCAGCACGGTGACACCGGCTTGCACGCGGTCACCCCGTGACACCCGCACCCCGTCGATGTGCAGCACCTTGACCTCCCAGCCGGGGTGTTCCTTCGGTTCGATGACCGCGAAGTCGTCGGTATGGTCGCAGTACAGGACATAGGAGCCGGACCTGATCACGGTCCCGCTCACGGGCACCCGCATCTCGACCTGTGGGTCCACCACGACGTCGGCGGCGGACCGCGACCCCGTGCCCCGGCCGCGGGACTCCAGGGTGACCGGGTTTGCGGCAGAGGGATGCACCTCCAGCTGACGTGCTCCATCGTGGTTGGACTCGTGAAAGCCGACGCGCTCGACACGCGACGCCGGGTGCACGAGGGTCACGCCTCCCACCGTCGCAAAGGGAGACCAGTTCGGTTCGTGCACAGATCGAGTGGACGGGCCAGCGGTGCGTGCTGGTGCAGGCTCCTCAGAGGCGAGAGGGCCCGCGGGCACGGGCGGTACCGTCAGACCCACCGGCGGCAACGGCGGGCGGACGTCATGGCGGGCAGCCGCGACGGCCAGCACCTCGCCGTCGGCGGGCGAACGGCTAGCGCTGCGTGGGGACCAGCTGCAGGCCGCCAGCAGGACGCACGCCATGCCGAGCAGAGACAGGAGCCATGAAGGCAGGAGCCCACGCTTCATGCGGCGACCTTTCCCCCGGCGACGATCGGCAGCGGGCGGCGAATCAGATGATGACCACGTGAACGACGAGCAGGTCAAGTACCCGACCAATTAGCCTCGAGTCTCGGAGGGAGATCCGGTGCCGCTGAGGCGGCGCTAGCCGAGCTTGGAGTTTGTCGGGTTCCGGCGGGCGAAGATCTGAAAGCTCTGGTGAGCCAGGAAGTCGTGCTTGGCGACAAGCTCGTAGCCGGCGGCGTCGAAGTCGTCGCGGATATGGCCCTCAGCAGTGGCATGGCCGAAAACGCGGTGGAGGCCTTGGGGGCGCGATTCGAGTACGGCTACGCGACCGCCCGGAAGGAGGTGTTGGGCCAGACGCTTCAGGTAGGAGGGCTGGTCCGGCAGGTGGTGGTAGACATTTGCGAGCAGGATCAGGTCGACCGGTTCGGGTAAGCGGGCTTCGTCGGGTTGGGCGCGGATGGGAACGATGTTGGGCAGCCCTTCGGCAGACGCCTCGTCGAACAACCAGGCCAGCAGATCATCATCGGTGTCGACGGCGTACACCGTCCCGGAGGTACCGACGGCTCTGGCGACGCGGAAGGTGAAGTAGCCCCCACCGGCTCCAACATCGGCGACCCGGTCTCCTGTGCCCAAGTCCAGCACCTCGACCACCTGGTTTGGTTGTTGCCAGCGGTCACGGCGAAGCCCCGAGTAGGCGAAGCGTTTGAAGGCCGCCCGCAATCGACTCACGAGGCCTCGGTTCCTACTCGTCATCGCAAACCCACAGCCGGGCATCGTGATCGGTTCCGTCGGTATCAGGTCTTGCGCATGGCTACGAGGGTGGGACCGCCTGGCAACAGGGCGAGTTCGGAGTCGAGCACCACGAACCCGAAGCGCTCGTAGAACGCGACATTGGCGCGGTCCGACGTCTCCAGGTAACAGGGAACGCTCGAGCGCTCGGCGGCTTCGAGCATCGGCACCACCAGGCGGGACCCGACGCCGCGTCTCTGGAACTCTGGCCGCACCGACAGCACGACGAGAAACCAGTGCGGTTCCGTGGGATGCACTCGCTCCAGATTCGCACCGAAGCGGACGAAGGTTGGGAACGCCCGCGGATCGGCGAGGAACACTCGGGCGAACGCCGGGGCCGCCCGCAATTTGCGGCGCGAGGTCCAAGGGAAGGCACCGGGCGGTAGCCATACCGCGACGCCCGACAGCCGGGAACCGTCCACATCAGCGAGGACAGAGCCGTAGGGGATCGCATCGCGGATCATGCTTTCGAGAAAAGGTCGCAGCGCTCGGGCTCGACGACGAGGATCTGGCCACAAGTGGCGAAACGCGGGGTAGCCGGCATGGCCGGCGGCGATCGCCGCGGCCGCCTCACGCTCCTGCCCTGCCTGGAGGACGACCACGCCATCTTTGGCGACGCCGAGGGGCTGCGCCACCATGGTCCTCCTTAGGCCTCTTGCAGAGTTGTGAACAGCACGGCCTCTTACGGATTTCTTTCGGTACCCAATCCGAACAGCCGCGTGCAGACACTTCTTGATTGGATACCTCAGCTATCCAAAAGGATAGTACTACTATCCATCCTGTCAAGCCGAGGATGGTGCATGAGGATCTCCGAGCTGAGCCGGACTAGCGGCCTGCCGGTCCCGACGATCAAGTTCTACCTCCGGGAAGGGCTCCTTCCCCCGGGCGACGCGACGGCCCCACGCCAGGCCGACTACTCGGAGGTGCATACGCGTCGTCTCCGCCTGATCCGGACTCTTACCGAGATCGGCGGTATCGCGCTGCGCGACGTGCGGACGGTCATCGAGGCCCTCGAGGACGAGAGCCTGTCCACCCACGAGCTGGTTGGGGTAGCACACAAGGTCCTGGGACCAGGCCCAGGGCCCGGGGACCAGGATCCGGATGTGGTGGAGGCCCGGGCCGAGGTGGACCGGTTCGTCGCCGAACTCGGGTGGCAGGTCAGCGAGGAGGCACCGGCTCGCCGAGCCCTGGCCCGCGCCCTGGGGAGCCTTCGTCGCCTAGGACGGGAGGTCGACGTCCAAGCCTTCGAGCCCTATGCCCGGGTCGCCGAGGAGGTGGCCGCCTGGGAGGTCGCGACCCTCTCCGTCCGGAGATCCCGGGCCGAGGCCGTGCAGGAGGTCGTCGTTGGGACCGTGGTCTTCGAGGCTGCCCTGGTGGCACTTAGGCGTCTGGCTCAGGCGCACCACTCAGCCAAGCGCTGCGCCGGAGGTCGTCCCGTGACCCCCGAAGGCGCCCACGCCCCTCGATCCTGAGGCCAGGCAGACTTGGCCGGGCTTCAGGTGCGCGCGTAGTGGCGGACGAGGTTCATGTAATAAGCCCACCACCACCAGCGGCCGGGATCAGTATGGTCCGCCCCAGGGACCTCGTTGTGGCCGATGACGTAGGAGCGGGTAACCGGAATCCCCCACTGGCGGGCGAGGAACGCGGCAAGCCTGGCCGAGGAGTGATACATCTCCGGGGTGAACCATCTGGGGTCGTCGATGTAGCCCTCGTGTTCGATCCCGATGCTCCACCTGTTGTAGTCCCAATTGCCGGCGTGCCAGGCGATGTTACGGTCGCTGACGCACTGGCCGATCTTGCCGTCGTGGGAGCGGATCACATAGTGCGCCGATACGTTGGCCGCGGGGTTTTGAAACCAGTTGATGGCGCTCGACCACGAGCCCTGGGTGACGTGGATCACGATGTAGTCGATCGGTTCCGGGCCTCGCCACGCCGACGTGTAGTTGCTGTCGTGGGCGGGGTACCAGGTGACGGCTGGCTTCGCCGGGCTCATCGGCCGGTCGCTTCCTGGCCCTCCAGTTCGAGCCGCTCGCCAGAACTGGTCCGTATCGAGAAGCCCCGGGCGAGCACGTCGGCGACCTGATCGGCGTACAGGTCACCTCCTCCGACCCCTGAGGTCGCCTCGACCACAGGGCCGTCTCCACCCGTGCCGGCCACTGCCCCAAGCCACTCGCGGGCCTGAGGGGGACGGGTCGCGCCCTGGGAGTGGACGAGCAGCGCCGCTCCACCGCGCAGATTGGCCGTGCGATCGAAAATCAGCTCGCGGGGCGATAGGCCGGTGATCCTCGACGCCAGCCCCACCGTGTCAGCGGCCGGGTTCCGCACCAGCGCCATCACTCCGTACACCCCACGCCCTTCGGGGTCGCCCTCTCGATATGAGGTCACTGCTGGCGCCGGCATCTCCAGCCTCGTGTTGGCGTATCCCATCGCCAGGAGTACGGCCACCGGCACGCCGTACTCTCGTGACACGTCCTGGACCTCGAGCAGCAGACTCGACGACGCTGGCGTTCGACCAGTCGCGGCGGCCTGGACGGCATCACCGAGGAACACCGTGCCCGCCACTCCAGCCGCTCCCAGCCGAAGCAGGTCACGTCGAGTCATGGCCACCTGCATCTCGCCTCCCTATCCCCGGCGGGAATTGATTCTAGAGTGGCTAGTGTGGCTGCTGTTGCTTCTGAGGTCGGCGGGACAAATGTCACAAGATTCCTCGTGCCAACCTCGACTCGGATAGCTCGACTGCACTACCTCGACGGCCTCGTCAGGCCTGCCTAGGTTCGTGCCCGATCTTGCCGGGAGGCCCGCGAGCGGCTGGCGTCCCCGGTGATGGTTGGGCACAGCCGTCGGGCAGAGATGCCGGGGACGATGCGAGCCGAAGGGATGGCGTGAAAGCCGACGTGAAGGACCTCTACGCCGGCCCGTTGGAGGAATTTGTGGAGCGGCGCAATGCTCTGTCGCGGGCGTTGCGTGCGGCCGGTGAGCGCGAGGCAGCGGACGAAGTGAGAGCGCTACGCAAGCCGTCGGTTGCGGCCTGGGCCCTGAACCAACTCGTCCGGCGCCGGGCAAGGGAAGTGGAGCGTTTCTTGACTGTCGCCGACCGCCTCCGTGACGTCCAGCGCCGGGCGCTGGATAGTGACACGAGTCGTTGGGAATTGCGCGCGACCAGCAGCGACTACCGGGACGCTATGGAGGAACTCGGTCGTCACGCAGCAGCCATCCTCGAAGAGGTCGGAAGCAGCGCCGGCGCTCACAGGGCGGAGGTCACGGCGAGCCTGCAGGCCGCGGCAGTAGATGACGAAGCACGTCGCCAGCTACGCGCGGGGACGCTGGCCCGGCCGTTCCCGGCTCCGGGGCTTGTGGCGTTGACCGCGAACCTCCCAGCCACTGTGGGGGTCGAGCCGGTACCGAACGACCCGCAGCGCGCCGTGCCGGGGTCCCCACGGGGGCAGGAGGGTGCCGCCCGAGCGGCGCTCGACCAAGCACGCAGGCGGCGGCGCCAGGCGCAGCAGCGACTGCGCGTTGCCGGAGAGACGGCGGAGCGGCTGAACCAACGCGTCACCAGCCTCGAGAAGCGGGCTCGACGGTTGGCTCAGGACGCCGCCGACGCGGCACAGGAAGCCCGGGAGGCACGGCAGCGGGCGGATGAAGCGACCGAGGTGGTGCGCCGTGCCCAATCGGAGTTCGACGAGGCAGAGCGGATGCTCGAGGAGGCCGAGCGCAGCGCCGCACGGGCTCGCTGAGTAGTACGCGCGATGCTGAGCAAGAAGGTGAACGCCACGCCCGGCGGCATCACCGTGGCCAGGGGACAATGGCTGGGCTTCAGGTGGCAGAGGCATGGCCTGGACAGCCAGTCCCGCGAGGGCGTGCTCGACGACCTGCTGCTGCTGGGATTCCAGGACAGTCGGCACGCCGGCGCGGAGCAGTCGCTGATCCAGCGCACGAGCAGGATCGGATCAACGAGCGTCACCGAGGTGATCTCTCCCGATGGACCGCTGGTGAGCCTGTGGTCCGTGCGCGGAGCACCCCATGCGCATCGTGTGGCCCATTTGGACTTCGTGCGTGACGCACTCGCCCCCCGGCCTTCGGACGCGGGCGGAACCGCCTATGTCGAGGCGGTCGAGGAGGTGGCTGCCGCCCTCAGCGCCGTGGTGACCGGCCCGACGTCGAAATCGAAGGCAAGCCGCGAGGTAGCCGACCGCGTGTCGGGCTCGCTGGTGGAGTGGTGCGCCCGTTGCAAGGCAGATCACGTGCCTGACGCGCTGTTTCGCGCAGCTGGGCGTCACGGACAGATCGTCTTGGGTCCCGAGGAACAACAGGCGACCATGCTGTACCCAACTCCTGAGCACCCGCAGGAGAAGGTCGACCGTCCACGCCTGGCGTTGCTGAGCGCCTATTTTCGAGTGAACGGCCCGACCACCAGGACTCTCTTCCGTGATTGGATGGAAAGCGACACGCAGGCCATCGCGGTCCTGTGGAGGGAACTGGGCGACGACCTGGTGCGAGTGCGGGTGGACAACCGACGCTACGACCTGCCCGTGGGACTCGTGGAGGCAGTGAAGAAGGCGCCGAAGCCCGATGGGGTCGTCCTCGTCCCGCCCCACGACCCCTACCTCCGTCAGGTCGATCGCACCCTGCTCGTCCCCGACAGCAGGCGGCGCCATGAGGTATGGCGGGCTCTCTCGGGACCGGGGGCCTTGCTGGTCGACGGCGAGGTGGCTGGCACCTGGCGCTACCGCCGCAGCGACCACGAAGTGACGATCACCCCCTTCGACAGTTTGACATCCGCGCAGCGCACCAGGGCGGAGAAGAGTGCCGATCGCATCGCCAAGGCCACCGGTGACGATCAGCCGAAGGTCGCCTGGGTGTGAGCACTAGGGACGCGAACTAGGGGATTCCCTGGGGCGAAGCCACAACCGCCTCCATAGCCTCCAGTCATCGAACCAACGAGGTGGCAGTGGGGGTCATCCCGGAACTATGCAGGCTGAGAGCGACCGCGCCCCTGCCGGTTCCTGGTTCCTTTACGCCCCAAACAAGGGGCAGCGCCGCTGCGGCAGGTAGCGAGCGTCGCGAAATGGAGTAGCTACTACGCCTGAGAATCCTCCTTCTCCCTTCTTGAGTGACACCGCCCAGGCACACGGCCGCAGATACGAAACGAAGGTGAGACATGAGTCTGGAGACAAACGCGGCTGCTGTCGGGGGGCCACGTGTGAGAAGCGGAGGTCCGGTGGACGCCATGAGGCGCGAACTCATGGCCGAGTCCTACAAAGTGGACCAGCGGCGCCAGTGGGATGGGGCAGCGCAGGAGTTGCGGGCCTGGTGGCCGGTCTTCGAGGGTTTCATGGCCCCGGTGACCGAGGCCATGCTCGATCACGCTGACCTCCAGCGAGGGGCCCAGGTTGTCGACGTGGCTTCGGGCTTCGGTGAGCCCGCCCTGACAGTGGCCAGCCGGCTGGGGCCGGAGGGGAGAGTGATCGCGACCGACCTCTCCCCCGCCATGCTGACCGTAGCCGCCGAACGAGCCCGGAGCCTGAGGCTGGCCAACGTGGACTTCGTCGAGATGGACGCCGAGGAGCCCACCCTGCCCCAGGGCCGCTTCGACTCGGTGGTGTGTCGCCTGGGACTGATGTTCCTGCCACACCTGGACCTGGCGCTCGAACGGCTGACTGGCCTGCTGGTCCCCGGAGGACGGATGGTGGCCGCGGTGTGGGGGCCCTCCCAGGCCAACCCGTGGCTCGACCTGGCCTTGCGGACGCTGGTGGAGTACCTCGAGCTGCCACCCCCGCCGCCGGAAGCCCCGTGGCTGTTTGGGCTGGGTGGCGGCGGCGTGCTCGAGGGCGCCATCGCCGGGGCGGGATTGGAAGACATCAGGTGCACGCGCGTGACGCTGCGTTGTGCCTGGCCCTCGGCCGCGGCCTACACCGCCTTCCACCAGACGAGCCCGATGCGTCGACTCGTAGCGGACGAGGAGCCCACACGCCGGGCCCAGGCCTGGCAGGAGGTCACCGCCGCGGCCCTCCGCCGCTGGGGACATGGCCCCCTGCGACTACGCGGCGAGATCGTGGTGGTCAGCGGACAGGTTCGCCAGTGGGATCCAAGGGTCCAGGCCTCTCGCGAGACGAGCCCCATCCGCGTGACACCGGTAGCCGTCGGCTCTTGCTGCTGCCCGTAGAGCGGCGACGGAAGGGGACGCAGACTGGGCGCACTGGCGCTCTGTGTCCTTCCTCCCGAGGACGCGCTTCTACGGGAGTGATGCCTGATCCTCAGTAGGCCGCGGAGATCGTGGTCCTTACGTATTCGGGGCCATGGTGCCGCTCCCTCTGATGGTCTTGCGATCCACGTGTAAGGGGTGGAACCGACAGTTCACGCGGTTTCGTTTACTCACCGCGACGGGTCCGCTCGCGGTGACGGTTGTCGGTCCTCTGCGACTGCATCTACTTGAAGTCTGGACAGCGTGCTACTGGTTGCAGGCACGCGGCGGGAACAGCGAGTCGCGTGGCGTCTCCTATAGCCCTGGCCTGAACCGCATGGAAGCTCATCAAGAGACGTGCTAGATGTTATTAACATATACCCAAATACGTGTTCGGACTGATGGCTAACGGCGGGAACGTCGGCTCCCTCCTGTCGCAAAGTGCATCTCGGATGCACCACTCCTTTTACGAAGGGCGCACACCGATGTGCGAACGCCCCGACCTTGCCTTACCTAGCGACATCGGCGACTCATCGCTGGGATGAATCGCCCAAATAGTCTTGCTGTTGCCACTATCGCCGACGCGCGGTAGTGGCGAGCTAACTCTGTGCCGCTGGGCATGGCCTAGCGCTGAAGCCAACCTCGTTTGCCAGACGGACAACCATTTTCGTTTTGTTTTGCGTGTCTACCGTGGATCACGATGATGGGGTAGACGTGAAGCATGACTTGGACGTCGAGTGATGCGATTCCATCACGCCCTTTGGGGAAAGGACCTGGACGGCCACGCACATGAAGGATGTTTCGAAGTGCCCCTTATGGAGCCTCAACCGGGCGTTTGCCCCACTGGCATGCGGGCACCCGAAAACGGGTCAGGGCATACGTTCTGCACGATGCCACGTGACACGTGGGCAGGGAAACGAGATTCGCCCCAGGCAGGCTGGGTCAGGGACGCAAGATCACGAGCAAATGAAGCCTTGGCAAGGGCGCCACATTGGACAGCGGTTTCGTTATGAGGCAGGTTTTCGTCGGTCGAAGAGGCGAGCTGGAGGTGCTACGCGCCAAGTTGGACGAAGTCCAGGCAGGCCGGCCTCGGGTGGCGCTGGTCGAAGGGCCCCCTGGGATTGGAAAGACCGCCCTCATAGCCCAGTTCCTGGCCACAGTCGAGGTAGAGGGGCTGAAGGTCCTCCGGGCGACCGGCGACGAGCAGGAGTCGGAGCTGGCCTACGGCATCGTCGATCAGCTGCTGGCCGAAGCGGCCTCCTATGGGCTGGAGGCGGAGCAGTCAGACCCCGCGGATGGAGGAAGCGAGCCGCTCGCGATCGGTGCCCGGCTGGTCCAGATGCTGAGCGAGGCGCAAGGGGAGGGCAACTGTGTCGTTGTGGTGGTCGACGATGCCCACTGGGCGGATGTTCCCTCACTGCAAGCATTGACCTTCGCTTTTCGGCGGCTGCGCTTTGACCGCGTCCTCCTGCTCGTCATATCCCGAGACGAGGCGGTCGAGCGCCTGCCTGAAGGACTGCGCCGCGCTACAGCCAGCGAACGGGGCTTGCGTGTGCGGCTGGAGGGCTTGGATACGGCACAACTGACCCGGCTGGGGGTGGGACTGGGAGCTTCAGATCTCTCGGCGGACCTGGCAGAGCGCCTACGCGCCCACACGGCTGGAAACCCCCTCTACGCGCGAGCACTGTTGGAGGAGTTCTCCGCACATCGGCTGCGGGACCACAAGCTCGTTCTGCCCGCCCCCCGCTCGTTCGCCCTGGTTGTGCTCGCTCGTCTCAGTCGATGCTCACCCGCCGCAAAAGAACTGGTGGCGGCGGCGTCGGTGCTGGGCGTGCGCAGTGGGCTGTCGCAGGCTGCGAAGGTTGCGGACCTGGCCGAACCTCTGAAGCCGCTCGAAGAGGCAGTGACCGCCCAATTACTTGTGGAGGACATCGAGACACCCGCTGTACGAAGCGTGGCCTTTACGCACCCCTTGGTGCGGGCCGCCGTGTATCACGACCTGGGCCCAGCCCGACGGGCCGAGCTACACGGGAGAGCCGCAGCGGCAACGTCGGACCGTGCGAGCTTCCTTCGTCATCGTGTCCTCGCCTCGCCAGGGGCGGACGACTCCCTGGCATCCGAGGCGATCGAGTTCGGTCGCGAGGAGGTAGCTCGAGGCGTCCTGCCCAGCGGGGCCGCCCATCTGCTGTTGGCTGCACGGGTGACCCCCCGCCAGACCGAACGGGAACAGTTGATCGTCGAGGCTGTGGAGCTCATGATCCTGGGCGGTGAAGCAGGCCGGGCACGACTCTACCTCTCCGACCTGAACAGCTTCAGCGACGGGCCACACCGCAGGCACGCCTTAGGCATGCTGGCGATGATCGATGGCCGGCTTGTCGAGGCCGAGCAACTGGAGATTGCCGCTTGGGAGGCCTGCGACCCCTCCCGGGATCCTCTTCTCGGCGCCCGAATCGCCAATCAGCTTGCTTGGCTGTGCGTGATGGGTGCTCGCGGCGAGGAGGTCGCCGAGTGGAGCCGCCACGCCTTGACGCTCATGCCACCAGGCTCGAACCTGTCGGCCACTCCGAGGTTCAACCTCGCGGCTGGACTCGGCATCTCCGGGCGGGCAGATGAAGGACTGCGGGCGCTTTCTTCCCTGCCCATCCCAGCGCAGGGGGTCCCCCCGCAGGACGTCGAGGCCTTCGTCGGACGGGCCCTGCTCAAGCTGTGGACGGACGACCTGCATGGGGCACGTGAGGACCTCACGCCACTGGTGGACGCCCCTGGAGGCGGACCATTCATCCTACGGTGTCTGGTGCTTGGAACCCTGGCGGACGCCGAGTTCCGCCTCGGAGCGTGGGATGACGCGGTCACCCACGGTCACCTCGCCGCCTCCACCGCGGAGGACGCCGATCAACTCTGGAGCGAGCCGGCCTTTCATGCAGTGGCCTCCTATCCTCTCTCGGCCCGCGGCAGGTGGGAGAGTTCACAGAAACACGTGCAGGCGGCGACGAGGGTGGCGGCTTTGCTGGGGGACCAGGCCAGCCTGTCCTACTCGGCCACTGCCATGGCGGCAATGGCAGCGGCACGCGGCGACAGCCAGGCCGTGGTCGAGGCTCTCCAACCGCTTCTCGACGTACCCCGTCAGGACGGGACCTACGAACCTGGGGTGTTGCCGTGGCGGGAGATGCTGATTGACGCCTTCACCGGCCTCGGACGCCTCGAGGATGCCGAAGCCGTGCTGCGCCCGTTCGAGGTGATGGCCGCCGAACGTAAGCGTCACTCCTCGCTAGCAAACGCCGCACGTTCCCGTGGCAATCTCGAGGCCGCCAAAGGAAACGCGCAAGCCGCCCATGATGCGTTTGCGGAGGCCGTCGAGCACTCCGAGCAGATCTGGCTGCCCTTCGACCGCGCCCTGGTCGAGCTTGCCTACGGGGCGTTTCTGCGCCGAAGCGGCCAACGCCGGGCGGCAGTTGATCAGCTGGAGTCGGCCCGGACCAGGTTGATGGCACTCGATGCTGCCCCCTATCTGGCTCGTTGCGAGCAAGAGTTGAAGGCTTGCGGACTTGCGCCCAGCAAGCGGCGCCACCGCACTGTGACCCGCCTCACTCCGCAGGAGTTGGCCGTTGCTCGACTCGTGGCATCAGGCAAGACCAACCGACAAGTCGCTGACGAACTCGTCGTCAGCGTCAAGACCGTCGAATATCACCTCAGCAACGTGTACCCCAAGCTGGGGGTCGCCTCGCGCTCGCAGCTCGCCTCTTCCTTCACCGCTCGGACCAGCGAGTAAACCCTGGGGATTCCCCTGGGGCGAAGGCATCAGCCCGCGCCTAACTTGTGGGGGGTGGAAAGGAAGCTTCGTCCATGCGTATAGAAATACAGCTATCGCGTACTCATGACGACCGCGTCGAGGGCGAAGTAACGCGGTCTCTGGGGGAACAGGCGCAGCCTTTCTCCGGCTGGCTCGAGCTACTCCACCTGCTCGATGCGGCTGTCCCCGCCCTCACGCCTCCCGACCGGCCGGACGTCTCCCACCCAGGCGCCGTGCGTGGTCATCCTGCACGGCGCCCTTCGGTAACCCCGGCGCCTTCATACTTGTCGAACCAGCGCGATGCGTCTCGCAGCGCTTGAGGACCCACCCGGCTAGCCAGTCCTTCCTTGAAGGACGTGTCAGAGGCGCTGGATGCTGGTGCTCTCAACGGTTGAGGACCCAGGGTGTCCTCGTGGCCGGTGCCGCGGTCACGCTCACGTCGCGTTCCTCATGCCCATGAAGAAGTCACCCGCGGCTGCGGGGGCAGGAGTTACTGGCGGGCGGCGTCAACGGTGAACGAGCCGTCCGGTTCACGACGTCATCGGTATGTGACACTGAGGCGGCGGGCACGAGCTGGAGCGGATGATGACCTTGACCTTGGGCACCGGGCCATTCGGCACTCAGCCGTCCGGTATCTTCAACTTCAATGTGACCACCCGTCACGTCCTCTACTTCGAGGACTCCCCACGCTGGGTGCGGGTCCTCTTCAACGGTGAAACTGTTGCCGACAGTCGGCGAGTCAAACTGATGCACGAGACTGCGCATCTGCCGGTCTACTACTTCCCTGAGCGGGACGTTCGTATGGATCTGCTCACGCCGACCGCTCACCGCACGCACTGTCCCGTGAAGGGGGACGCACGGTATTGGAGCCTCGTAGTCGCCGGCCGGACCGCAGAGAACGCGGTATGGAACTACCCCGAGCCGCTCGCGGGGGCTCCGCCGCTGGCCGACTATCTCGCCTTCTATTGGAACCGGGTGGACCAATGGTTCGAAGAGGACGAAGAGGTCTTCGTGCATCCACGAGATCCGTACCACCGCATAGACGTCATCAGTAGTTCCCGCCAGGCCGCCGTCAGCTTGAAAGGAGAACTGCTAGCCGAATCGCGGCGGCCGACCCTGCTGTTCGAGACCGGCCTGCCAACCCGCTACTATTTGCCCGAGGAGGACGTCCGAATTCACCTCCTGGTTCCCAGCGAATCGCACAGCCGCTGCCCCTATAAAGGGATGGCGTCGTACTGGTCGATGAAGATCGGCGAGGAACAGGTGACCGACCTCGCGTGGTCCTACCC
>JALZEO010000297.1 GCA_030862025.1 Actinomycetota bacterium
GTGCGCACCTACGTCGCGTTGCCCGGGCCGCTCGTCGAGATCGCGCAGCTCGTCGGCAACATCACACGCTGGGAGCCTGCCAGGAGGTTGGTCGTCCACCTGCTCGAAAGCGGATCGGAAGGACCCAGCGAGACACGACGCCGGTCGATGCGCTGGGCGTCTGTCGCTGAGGCGAACGGGGAACCCGGAAGGGTGTCCCGAGCCTGGGCCTACGGACGCGACGCCTACGGCATCACGGCCGAGGCGATGGCCGCCGTCGCCGCGCGGCTGGGCGCCGGGCAGGGGGGCGCCACGGGCGTCGTGGCACCGGCTGAGGCTGTGGACGCGGCCAGCCTGCTCGACGACCTCAGCGAAGCCGCAGACGTCCGCTGGTCAGTGCGGGTAGCGACATCAGACGACAGGTACACGCGTCCCGGGCCCGGCGCATACGGTGCCAGCCGTCCCCGCAGGACCGATCGATCATGAGTACCCGCAAACTCGACACACCCCGGCCGCGGCAGGCCCCAGTCCCCTTGTGCGTCTTCTGCCAGATCGTCGCGGGCCGGCTTCCTGCCCACCTCGTCCTCGACTCGCCGGATGCATTCGCCTTCCTCGACCGGCGACCGCTCTTTCCTGGCCACTGCCTCGTTGTGCCCCGTGACCACCACGAGACGCTGCTCGACCTGCCCGAACCGGCGGTCGGGCCTTTGTTCGTAGAGGTGCGCCGAGTTGCGGCAGCCGTCATGGAGGCCATGGCCGCGGCAGGCACGTTCGTGGCGATGAACAACCGGGTGAGCCAGAGCGTCGCCCACCTCCACGTCCACGTCGTACCCCGCCAACCTCGCGACGGCCTACGAGGTTTCTTCTGGCCGCGTAAGCGCTACGAGGATGACGCCGAAGCAGCCGAGGTCGCCGAGCGCATCCGGTTGGCGCTCGAGTCGCGACGATAGCGGAGTGAGGGCTGCCCCCCCGGCGACCGCCTCTTCAACCGGTTGCGGCGTCGAGCAACATGGCCAGCCACAGGAGCACGAGAACGAGCGAGTTGAACGTCGTGTGCCATACGGTCGAAGCGAGCACTCCAGCCGCCTGACGCAGCTCGGGCGGGACACCGACTGGGGACGACAGCGCCGCCATCACGCCCTCGGCCGCCGCTGGCACACGGACCTGCGGGAGCCGCGCGCGCATTGCCGCACGCCGGGCGCGCGGGGTCGGACGGTAGGTGCGGGCCACGACCTCCGGAAGACGGGTGTAGGCGGCCGAGTCGTAGGCGCGGCGGTAGATGCGTCCGTAGGCGAACCCCGCTACCGCGATGGCGATGGCGGCGGCGATCGGTACGAGCATGATCAGGTGGACGAGTCCGAAGCGCAGTGCCGTCGTGACTTCCTCCCGCAGGCTCGCCCCCTCGAGCCCTCCACGGAAGATCTCCTCCTCTACGAAGGCCAACCACGGCAGTAGGAACGCGAGAACGCCGAGGAACACGGTCGCCACGCCCACGACGTACCAGTCGAACCCTCCTTCCGCCCCCAATCGCCCGGACCGCGCCGCGATCTCCTCGAGGGGTGTGAACACCGCGTTGCCGGAGAAGCCAACGAGCGAGCCGAGCCCGAAGCGCAGCAGCGGCGACATCAGCAGCACCGACGCGACCAACGTCACGATCGCGAACAGAGCGAAGGCACCCCCGACGTGACGCAGGCCCATCGTCCGCCATACCACGGTCGCGAGGCGACGGTTCCGCCAGGCTCCCACCGCGGCCCGAGCTAGGAGGACGAGCACGAGCGCGGCAATGACGAGGCGCAGCGGGCCAGTGGACATAGGCGCAGGCTAGCCGTTGGGGTGGCCGGTCCGGCCGCGGTAGCGTCGTCGACGAGTGTCGAAACGGCGGCGGCCCAGCCGGCCGGCGTAGGAGGCCGTGGGAGGCCCGGCCGGCGTCTTGGCGATGGGCACCGAGGCGCCCTGAGCGCGAGTCATAATTGGAGGTGTTCGCCGTGAGCGTCAGCGCGGTCACTGAACGCGTCGAAGAGCGGCTCAAG
Organism: Actinomycetota bacterium; assembly: GCA_030862025.1. Classification (GTDB taxonomy): domain Bacteria; phylum Actinomycetota; class Nitriliruptoria; order Nitriliruptorales; family JAHWKO01; genus JALYGD01. Next base: position 2,010 of record JALZEO010000297.1, read on the forward strand.
CCGGTCCGCAACCGCATCACCCGCCGCAGGGAGACGCCCGCCGAACGGGTGAAGGGGGCGGTGGAGAGCGCCGCCGACCGCCTCGCCGAGGAGGCGAGGGAGCGCAAAGAGTCCATCGCAGAGGCGACCGGGCGCGTGCGAGGCACGCGTGGCGCGAGCGACCGAGTAGGTGACTTCGTGTCCGAGCGCCTCGACAGCGAGACGGCTCGGACCTGGAGTGCTCGGGTGGCACTCCTGGGCGCCGGGTTCCTCCTCGGCTTCCTGCTCGGATGGCTCGCGCGCGCCGGGCGTGGCCAGGACGATGCCGCGGACGCCGTCCCCGAAGATCTCGCTGGGTCGCCTGCCGGCATGCCTCGCGGCGCGAGCCTCGGGTCGTAGACAACGCCCCTCGCTTGAAGTCTGCGCCCGAGGCGCCCCATGCCGCGAGGAGGTGCGTTCGGCCTCGCTCGACGCCTGAGCGGACCCTCGTGACGGAAGACCCCGAGCGACCGCCGCAAGGAGGTGGCTTGTCCGCCGCCTGCGGTGCGGCCTCTCGGGGCCTTCACGGGCTCCGTACGGTCCATCTTCCCGACCGGACGTCGCCCACCCTCACCTGACCGGGGCGGGGGGCCACCTGCCCGACACTCCCGGAAACCAGGCCAGATGTGGCGTCATCGACGCTACTGGCCCGGCGCCGCCACGGCAACGGGACGAACTACCCCGAGATCCGAGGAGGCCGCCGGGTACCGACGCGCCTGGTCTGAGCGGTCTTTGCAGGATGTTCCGGTCTCGCCTACTATCTGAACCAGAACATTTAGAAAAACAACATGCTCAAGAAAGTGGTTAGCGTGGGTAGGCTGGTGGACGCCAGGGTCGGTGAGGCCCGGCACGGCAGGATCGGGCGAAACGACGAGCTGGAGACCGGTCCCAGTGCCGAGCCGGAGTCCATGCTCGAGCCGGACGATGCGAGTTCACGCTCGCTGGTCGGTTTGCTCGGGGGGCCCCGGGCGACGATCCTACGTACCCTGAAACGAGAGCGTGAGCGCAGCGCTCCCGAACTTGCCGATGTTCTTGGCATCTCTGATGTCGCGGTGAGACGACATCTCGCGGTTCTCGAGCGGGAGGGCCTCATCGCTGAGCGGACAGTGAAGCAAGGACGCGGCCGCCCGGTTGCTCGCTACCGTCTCACGACTCGCGGTGAGGGGCTCTTCCCGCACCGCTACCGCGAGATGGTCCACGACCTGCTCGCCTTCCTCGAGGATGAGCTGGGACGTGAGGGCCTGCGCGCCTACCTGCGCTGGCGGCAGGATCGGGAGACCGAACAGTACGCCGCCGTGGTGGACGGCGAGGAGTTGCACGACAGGCTGCTGCAACTGGCGGGCGCCCTGAACGACGCAGGCTTCGAAACGGGCGTGGAGGAGTGCGAGGAGGGCTTTCGTCTGACACAGACCCACTGCGCCGTCTATGACAGCGCGCGTCGCCACCCCGAGATG
>JALZEO010000300.1 GCA_030862025.1 Actinomycetota bacterium
GTCCCTGCCTCCCTGCAGCCCCCAGGGACTGTGGCGCCGCCGCTCCGTGAGCAGCGACAGAGTCGCCCGGTCTCCCAGCACCTCCAGACTGCGGCGAATACCGTCACCCCCACGGTAACGGCCGTCACCGCCCGACCCGTCGCGCAACCGGTACTCGACGACCCGTAGGGGGTAGGCCAGCTCGAACGCCTCGACAGGGGTGTTTTGCGTATTCGTCATGTGCGTGTGGACGCCACTCATGCCGTCGCGGTTGGGACGAGCACCCTGCCCGCCCGCGACCGTCTCGTAGTAGGCGAATGCCTCCCCGGTGCTCGGATTTGGACCTCCGAGCAAGGTGTTGTTCATCGTTCCCTGGGACGCGGCCGGTACCTGCTCGGGCGCTGCCTGGGCGAGCGCACCCAGGAGTACATCGACGATGCGCTGGGAGGTCTCGACGTTGCCGGCAGCCACCGCCGCAGGGGGACGAGGGTTGCAGACGCTTCCTTCCGGGGCCCGCACTTCGAGCGGACGATACGACCCGGCGTTGGCGGGAACCTCCGGCGCGACCACCGCGCGCAAAGCGAAGTAGCAGCAGGAGAGGGTCACCGCGAACGGCGCGTTGACGCTCCCTTCGCATTGCGAGGCACTGCCGTCGAAATCGATGACCATACGGTCGCCGCGGATCCTCACGGTCACCTGGATCTCGACTGTGTCGTCGGAGACGCCGTCGTTGTCCAGCAGGTCGCTGAAGCGGTACGTCCCGTCGGGAAAGTCCTCGAGCGCTGCCCGCACCGCACGCTCAGCGTGGTCCTGAGTGGCGGCCATGGCTTGCAGCAGGAGATCGGGACCCAACCGGCTGGCCAGCTCGACGAGCCGGTGGGAGGCGAGGTTGTTGGCGCCCGCCTGGGCCCGTAGGTCCCCTTTGCGCTCCCGCGGCGTGCGAGTGTTGGCGGTGATGAGCGCCACGAGGTCGCGGTCCTCGTGGCCGTCGCGGAACAGCCGGATGGGAGGGATGCGCAGCCCCTCGGCGAAGATTTCCGTCGCTCCCGCCGGCATGCTCCCGGGTGCGGACCCGCCGACGTCAGCGTGGTGGGCGCGGGTAGCCACGAAAGCGATGAGGCGGTTCTCGTGCCACACCGGAGCGACCATGGTCCAGTCCGGCAGGTGTGTGCCTCCGGCGTAAGGATCGGAGACGAGCACCTGGTCGCCAGGCGCGAGCTCACCGAACGCGTCGAGCGCGGCTGCGACCGATGCGGGCATCGAACCAAGATGCACGGGGATGTGCTCGGCCTGCGCGACCATGTCACCGGTCGGGTCGAAAAGAGCGGTCGAGCAGTCGACGCGCTCCTTGATGTTCGGTGAGTACGCCGTGCGTCGTAGTGCCGCCCCGGCCTCCTCGGCGACACCTACGAGCGCGTTACGCGTGACCTCGAGCGTGACTGGGTCCACGCCGCTCCTCTCACGTCCCCCGACGCTACCGCCCACCCAACGACGACGAGCGGCCCCTGACGGGCCGGGGCCGGGGCCGGGCCGGGCCGGGCCGGGCCGGAGGAAGAGAGTATTGGCCGTTCTGACGCGCAGGCCTGAACCGTCGTCTGACTCGCTCTTCGCTGCTGGGGACCCAGAGGATACGTCAGCCGTCGTCGCGGATCATGAGGCTGCCGAGACGGTCGACCTCGGCGACCTGGTCGGGCAGGAGGAAGCAGGTCGTGTCGTCCCCCGCTATGACTGCTGGTCCCTCGACCTGGTCGCCCTTGCCGAGACGGTCGCGCGCGTAGATCGTGCAGTCGCGGGCTACTCCCCCGATGATGATCTGCCGCGTCCCCATCCCCGCGTGATCGGCGCCGCGACCCTCCGGGATCTCGGGGAGTGGCAGGCGCGGCATGGGCCCCTCCGCACGGACGCGAAGGTTGACGACCTCGACCTCCTCGTCGGGCTGGGCATAGCCATAGCGCTCCTCGTGAGCGGAGTGGAAGGCTTCGGCGAGACGCTCCGTGTCGGGGGCGTGGACCTCACCCTCCCAGACGACCTCAAGCTCATGAGCCTGGCCTTGGTAGCGGCAGTCGGCGCTGCGCCGGGTAGACGCGGCGGATACGTCTTGTGCCTTGAGGAGTCGATTCGTCTCGTTCTCGAGTTCGTCCCAGGCGGAGGCGAGGGTGTCGCGGTCCAGGTCGGCCAGGCCGACGAGCCGAGTCCGGACCGCGTCGACCGTGACAGGAGCAGCCAGTAAGCCGATCGCCGAGAGCACTCCGGCGCGGGGTGGGATGATGACGAGCCGGCAACCGAGTTCACGAGCGAGTTGCCCCTGGTGAAGCGGGCCGGCCCCACCGAAGGCGAGCAGTGCGTAGTCGCGAGGGTCACGGCCCCGCTCGAGCGAGACGACCCGCAAAGCCCGGGCGATGTTCGCCTCGGCGACCCGGATGATGCCCTCGGCGCACTCTTCGACCTCTAGGCCGATCTCCTTTGCGAGTCGCCCGACGGCTTCGCGCGCGGCATCGGGGTCGAGGCGCACGCTGCCGCCGAGCTCCGCCTGCGGGTCAAGGCGTCCGAGCACGACATGGGCGTCCGTGACGGTGGGCTCGGTTCCGCCCCGTCCGTAGGCTGCTGGCCCGGGGTCGGCCCCCGCCGACACCGGGCCCACCCGCAGGGAGCCGCCGGTGTCCCGCCACGCGATGCTGCCTCCACCGGCCCCCACGGTGTGCACGTCTGTCGCCTGCACCGCGAACGGCAAGCCGTCGATTTCACCCTCCGCGGTCACGTTGGGGCGACCTCCGTCGATCAGCGTCACATCCGTCGATGTTCCGCCCATGTCGAACGCGATGACGTCAAGCTCGTCGCTGGCACGAGCGACCGCTGCCGCTCCCCATGCTCCGGCTGCGGGCCCGCTCAGCAGGGTTTGGACCGGATAGCGGGCGGCGAGGTCCGCGGCAAAAGCGCCCCCGCTTGAGCGCATGACGTCAACGCCACAGCGCAGACCGGCACGTCCGAGCTGGGTGGTGAGGCTGCCGAGGTAGCGCGACATGGTCGGCGAGACGTAGGCGTTCAGCACCGTGGTGCTCGCCCGCTCGTACTCTCGAAAGACTGGCAGCACCTCGCTCGAGCGGCTGACGACAGGCGGGTCCCCCGGGAAGTCGAGCGCTTCGATCGCCTCCGCGATGGCGAGTTCGTGCCGGTCGGCCCGAAAGGAGAACAGTAGGCAGATCGCTACCGCCTCGGGTTCGCGGTCACGCACCGACTCGGCGACCACCCTGGGCTCGTCGAGCGCTCTCAGCACAGTTCCGTCGGCGGCGAGCCGCTCGTTGGCCTCCACCACGAGTTCACGGGTGACGAGTGGAGCGGGCCGATCCGCGAACAGGTCGTAGAGGCTGGGTCGGTCCTGCCGACCGATCTCGAGCAGGTCCCTGAAGCCGGCCGTCGTGACGAGCACCGTCCGGGCTCCGGCACGTTCGAGGACCGCGTTGGTGGCGACGGTCGTTCCGTGAGCGAATCGGGCGAGCCCGCCAGGGTCCAGCGAGAGACGGTCGATGCCGGCGAGTACGCCCTCGGCCTGGTCCTGCTTCGTCGTGGGAACCTTGACGGCTCGGAGACGTTGCCCGTCGTCGAGAACGAGGTCGGTGAAGGTCCCTCCGACGTCAGCGCCGAGGCGGGTTGGTCGAGATCCCTCGTGGGAGATGTCTTCGCTTGTCTCATCCCCGACGCGTCCCTCTGGCATGTCTCACACCTCCCGTATCGCGAGGGCCACCAGCAGCAACAGGACGGCTACGGTCAGGGTGATCCACAGCCCAATCGCAGGGCGCACAGCGAGATCCAGAGCGACGTCATCGGGCAGGCGTCCGGCGACCGCTTCGAGCTGGTCGAAGCGGGGGTCGGCGAGGAAGCGGGAGGATGCTGGGACGAGGAGAGCACTGAGCCCGGCGAGCGCTCCCAGTGCGAGGCCGAGGGCGAGAAGGATTCGCCGTGTCATAGGAGGCGGCCGGTCGAGGGCGACTGCCACCCCAATGGCGGCGGCGAACACTGAGATCGTGGCAGCGGCCCAGATCCAGGGCTGCGCCTGCCAACCGGCGAGCGTTGCGATCGATCTTCCCCGGGCATGGCCGAGCAGCGTCACCTTGGCGCCCAACTCGTACCAGGGCAGGTAGACGGCCACTACACCCACCATGCCGGCGACCGCACCGGCAATGCCGAGGAGGCCACGCGGGCGCAGCGCGATGCGCAGCTGCAGTGCGAGGTCGCCCCGCACGTCGCCTCCTCACCACCAGGGCGAGAACAGACTAGGACGTGACCGCATCAGCTTCGGCGCTCCGGCGCGCATCTGGTC
>JALZEO010000303.1 GCA_030862025.1 Actinomycetota bacterium
GTCCAGTAGACATTACGGACGGTAACCAAAACAGCAAATCGGAAAAGGAGCCCAGGACCCCTGTTGTGCCTCAAACGGACATGAATTCATCTGCTGCTGACGTCAAACGCGGAGACACACGCGATCATGTCGTCGCGTGGCCCCTCGAAGTCCTCGACGTCGAGGGGAGTGATCAGCCCGTACCGGACCAGACAGCGATAGATCGAGGGAAAGCCAGGAAGCGGATCAGGACGTGAGAAATTTCTCATCTCCGACTTGCCGCCATTTCACGCTTTACGCGCGGGTGAGACCATCCTTGCCCCAAGTTACGCAGAGGTTGCGAGGAGAGATGCTGGACACCGAGCGTGCCGTGCGCTCGCTCCTGTCCGAGGTCGTCCCCTGGGCTTCCACGGGCTGCGAGGTTCGCGAGTGCAACGTCGTCCAGGTGCGCAAGCATCTTGGTAAGCGGATGGCGTTCGTCGGCCTCGAGGTCACCGATGCTTCCGGCGGCCGACAGCGGGGCAGGGTTGTCATAAAGCGCGACGGACGGCGACGTGCCGACGCCGTATTCCAGATACTTCGTCAGCTGCGGGATGCCGGACTGCGTCCGCCCGCCCACGTCCGTGTCCCTGAACCGCTCGGTACGAGCCGAGATGGGCAAGTTCTCGTGCAGGAATGGGTGCCCGGTGAAATGTGGGCCGATTCCCTCGGGAACAGAGAAGTCCATGAGGCGTCCGCCCGGGCGGCGGAGTGGCTCGCAACCCTGCAGTCGCTTCCAGTGCCCGCTCCTGCCTCCCAGGCCCACCTTTCGAGTGTCCGTCGTTACGCCAGAGAACTGGCCGTCGCCCACCCCTCCCAAGCAGCAGCGATACGTCAGCTCTCGGGCCGACTCCTCCAGGGGCTTGGCTCGGTATCACCGCCACTGGTGCCCTCCCATGGTGACCTGCACCCCAAGAACCTGTTGATCGACGGGGAGGTCGTCACGGCTGTCGACCTCGACACATTCGCGGCACGCGAACCTGCCTTCGACGTCGGCTACGCGATCGGCGAGCTGATAATCATGGCCATTTTCCGCCTGGGAGAGGCCGCGGCGGGCTTGAAGGCCGCGGCGGCCTTCTGGTTCGGATACCTCCAGTCGGGAGGGACAGCCAGTCCCGAGCGGGTCGGGCTGCATGTGGGTCGGACGTTCCTTCAGAGCCTGCACTACGAGCTGTGCGTGTTGCGGAACTCGAAAGACGAGCTCCTGCACCGCTGGCCGGAACTCGCGTGGGAGTGGATGGAAAGTGACGGTCTCGCGACCCTTGAGGGTGCTCTTCGCGATCGCTGAGGCGTATCCGCTGGCAAAGGTCGGCGGTCTCGGCGACGTCGGTGCGGCGCTGCCCAAGGCGTTGGTTCGACGCGGACACGACGTGCGACTCGTCCTGCCTCGGTACGCGAGCATGGACCCCGGGCAGCTGCGGGGATCGGTCCGCGTTGCCATGGGCCACCGGCACAGCGAGGAACTCGACATCCGCTCGCTGGGGCGGCGTCACGGCGTCGAGATCCTCGCCGTCGACCGACGCTCGGCCCCTTACCGGCTGTACGGCTATGCGGACGATGACGTCGCGCCGTTCGTCGCCTTCTCCAAGGCGGTTGCCGCCTTCGCCGCCAGAGACAGTTGGCGGCCCGACATCATCCACGTGCACGACTGGCACTGCGCCCTCGTACCCGCATACACGCGCGTGGGGCAGCGGGGGAAGATCCTCGCGGAGACCGCCACCGTCCTGACCATTCACAACCTGGCTCACCAGGGACGGCTGCGAGCCCACGACCGGGCTCTGCTCGGATTGGCCACCGGAGTCGACGGCAGCGTGCTCGCATCGGGGATCACCTTCTCGGACGCCGTGACGACGGTCAGTCCCGGCTACCTCTCCGAGATCCTGACCCCGACGCACGGGCTGGGGATGGACGGACTCCTGCGCTCCCGACGGGAACCCGTGGGAGCAATCCTCAACGGGATCGATTACGACGAGTTCGCGCCAGAGTTGGATCCCCACATTCCGAGTAGCTACGGGACGGACAGCCTCGAGCGTAGAAAGTTGAACAAGCTCGTGCTCCAGCGCAAGAGCGGCTTGACCCCCGATCCCAGCAAACCGCTCCTCGGCATAGTTGCTCGACTGTCCGCGCAGAAGGGCATCGACCTGCTCTGTTCGTCATTGGTTGGGCTGGCAGCGATCGGGGCCCAGGTTGTCGTGGTCGGCTCAGGGGACGGTCGCTATCGGGAGGCTCTGGAGCGCGCGATGGTGCGCCATCCCGGGACCGTCGCATTCCATCCCACAGGAGACGAGGCGACAGCCCGTCTCGTGTACGCGGCATGCGACGTCTTCCTCTCCCCCTCCGCCTACGAGCCCTTTGGGCTGGCGCCGCTCGTCGCCCTCCGTTACGGGGCGATCCCCGTCGTCCGGCGCACGGGCGGCCTTGCTGACACGATCCCGGATCATCGGAAGGATCCGCGGTCGGGCCTGGGGTTTGTCTTCACCCGACCTTGCCCGGGGGAGTTCGTCGCAGCGGTCGGGGCCGCTCTCGCGCTCTACAAGGACGGCAGGGCGTGGATGGCCCTCCAGAAACGGGCCATGGAAAGGGACTTTTCCTGGGAGCGGGCGGCCTCTGGGTACGAGGAGCTGTACAGGTGCACTCTGGCCCGCCGCGCCTGGAAGGCGCAGACGAAGACCGCCGCGCTGGTCGGGGCACCGAATCCGGGGGGGCGCTGTGCTTGACGGGAAGGTGAGCATCGCCCTGGTGCATCACGCGAACCAATACCTCGTGACAACCGGTTATGACGATCGCGAAGGGATCGATGAGCTCGTCGCGGGGTATGCGGCCGTGCTTCGTCTGCACGAGGAGCGCGGGGTGCCCGCGAGCCTCCATCTCAGCGGCACCCTGCTCGAAGCGGCTGCCTGGTACGCCCCGTGGTTCCTCGAGCTGGTCGACCGTCTCCACAGAACCGGGCTGGTCGAGCTCGTCGGCGGCACGTACGCCGACGGCATCATGACGGTCCTCCCCGCCTCCCTGAACCGTCGCGGCATCGTCGAGCACCTCGCCCTCTGTCAGCGGCACTTCCGCTGTGACCCTGGACAGGTCACAGCCTTCTGGCTACCGGAGCGGGTCTGGGAGACCTCGTCCCTCGCCCCCATCCTCACCAGCCCCGAGCTCGCGAACGGCGGTTTCCGCTCCCTCCTCCTCGACGATCGCCTTTTCTACCCGCTTTCGCCTGACGGAACCACCAGTGCGCGACACCGCTTCGACGCCATCGGCCCCTACGTCCCGGATCACATGAGCATCCCGCGTCATGCGCCGGACTTCCCGCGACCGGCCGCCATAGCAGGCGGTCAGGGTCTCGTAGCCGTGCCGATCTCGTCGTGGCTCCGCTATTGCATTCCGCCCCGCACTGCAGACCATTGGGACCAACTGCAGTGGATCCTCGGGTGCGCCGCCGAGTCGGGGGACGAGACGCTCCTCGTCTACGCCGACGATCTCGAACGTACGGCGGGACTCGCAAGCTGGGAGCGGGGCGCCGTTCCAGCCTACGCTGCCTTCTTGGACTGGCTGCTCGCCGACGAGCGTTTCGTCCCCGTGCGCCTCACTCCCTGGTTGAACAGCCATCCCAATCGTGATGTCTGCACGGCCGAGGCGGGCACCTTCTTCGAGCTGGCTCAGCGAGGAGCAGGGGAGGACTATCGCGGCTGGTGGGACGCCGGCGAGTGGGCGCCCTACCGGCGGCATCTCGCCCAGGCCGAGGAAGCGATCCGGTCGGCGGAACACGACGGTGTCAGCGGGTCCCTCATCGAGCTGGCATGGAAACACCTGCTGGCCTCCACCTACGAGACGGCGTGGCACGCAGAGATCTCTCCCGTCCCCGATCCTGGGCAGGCCAAACCCGAAGCCGGCGCGCCGGCCCCGTGGGCGCGGGCAACCGCCAGCCATGCTCGCTCCTGCCTGCCAATAGTGGCGGCTGCCCGCTCGCTCGCAACGCAGCCCGAGGCCCGTGCAGAGGTCGTCGACATCGACGCGGACGGCGAGGAGGAGGCGGTCCTCGCCACCAGCACGCTCTATGCCGTCCTGTCTCCGAGGCGCGGGGGGCGGTTAACGGCGCTCTTCGCCCGCACGAGCGCCGGTGACGTGGGAATCGTCGGCAATCCTGCGGACGACTGGAATTGGCAGGAGGAGCTTCACCGCTACATGGAGCGGCCTCCGAATCATCCCGGTGCGCTCAGTGATGTGGGCTTTGAAGATGACCGCTATGAGGTCATCGCCGCGAGGTCCTCTCCGGACGGCCCCAGCTTCGAGTTCGTCAACACCGACCATACGAGCGCGCTGAAGGGGACACGCAAGCATGTCCTGCTCCCGGCCGATCGCCAGGAGCTGGTCGTCTGCTACCGCTGGCCGCCTGGCATTGCCGGCCTCGCCGTCGACCTGTGCCTCTCGCCTGACTACCTGCGGCTTCTCCGCGAGGGCCGCAGCTGCGTGGAGATCGGGGGAGAGGGGACACGTCGCGGAGCGCGGGTAGGCGAGGTCGCTGTGTGGGTGCATTTGGCGTCCGGCGAAGCTACGTCCTGGGTGGAGCCCTCTCACCGCCAGGTAGGTCACGGCGTCGCTTTTCGCATGCGCTCTCACGCCTCCCACTTCCACCTCGTGATCGGCTGCGGCGCAGACGCCGCGACGGGGCCGCAGCCGCGTTGCCACGATGCCCGGGCGGACGTCGGCGGGGCGCTCGCCTATCGAGGAGCATGACGTTGGAAGAGCTGCCACGAGCGGCCCAGGTGCTGGAAACGGGGTCATCGGCGGTAAGCCGTGAGGCGACGGTTGGCCTTGCCGCCCTCGTGGCCGAGGGAGCGCTGCCCCCTGGACGGGCACGCGTAGGCGCAGATGGGTCACGCCGCCGACCGGGCGACCGGGAGGCCGTCGAATGGGACCCCGACGAGGGGCAGCCCTTGGTGGTGAAGCTCTACCCCGATCGGATGGATGGGGCCGCTTCATATCGCATCCTCAAGGCCCTATGGTTCCAAGGCTTCGGTCGCGACTCGCCCTACCGCGTCCCCGAGCCTCTGCGATGGTCGGAAGCGTACGGCGCGATCGTGATGCGGCGTGCGCCCGGCAAGCGCCTGGGCGACCACGCGCCCGGCGAGGCCGGCTGGCTCGACGCGTTGCTTGCCGCGGCCGGCTGGCTCGCCCGCTTACATAGCTCATCACTCCGGGTCGGTCCCGGCCACGAACGCTCATGGGCGGCACAGCGACTCTCCCGGCGCATGTCGAAGGCAGTCGAGCGTCATCCTCGGCTCGCCGACGTGCTCTGGCCGCGGATGGAAGAGCTCGCGCGACGGGCTCCGCGCAACGAGCCCGTTCCCTGTCAGACCCACGGACGCTTCCACCCTGGTCACGTCTTTGTCGACCGCGACCTCGTTACCGTCATCGACCTCGACCGCGCCGCTCCCGCAGCCCCCGCCAAAGACGTTGCCGAGTTCATCCATCGAACCCGCGCCGAAGCGTTCAAGCGGGGTTGGGCGAGCCAGGTCGCTGAAGACGCTACACAGGCGTTTCTCGACGAATACCTCCATAGCAGTCCGGTTGTCCTCGAGGGCCTCACCTACTTCTGGTCCGAGAGCCTGCTGGCGACGCTCCTCCACGCGGTTCGAAAGCGTCATCTCGAAGCAGACGCGTGGCGCGAGCGCATTTCCTTCTACGTGGGTGAGTTCGATCGTGTACCAGAACGGGTCGCCGTCTACGCCTCCGGCGGCACCGCGAGGAGCTGGAGTGGAACCTGAACTGCGTCCAGCGCTGCTAGCCGAGGTCTGCAGGGCTTTCCGGCTGGGGTCGACGACATCGGCGACGAATCCTGTCGTGGAGAGCACCCGTGTCTAGGAATGGGGCCCCCGCCCCTTCGGGCTGGAGGTATCGATCCGGCCTCCACGTCCTGACCCCGTTGCTGCCGTTCGTCAGGCCCCATTGGCGTGGCTTGCTCCCCGCCATCGCCGGCGTGATAGGAGCGAGCCTCGTCGGTCTGCTGGTGCCGTGGCCGTTGAAGGTCCTCATTGATGATGTGCTGCGCGTCGGACGCCCCGGTGCCCCCCTCAACGCGCTCCGCCTCATCGTCGCGATCGCACTCGCCATCATCGGCATCGCGGTCCTCAGCGGACTCGCCAGCTACGTGAAAACGTTCTTCATCGCCGCAACCGGTCAACGTGTGGCTTTCAGCCTGCGCTGCGGTCTCTTCGAGCACCTCCAGGGGCTCCCGCTGGCGTTCCACGACGGGCAACGCACAGGTGATCTCATCACCCGGGTCACGAACGACGTCACAAAGGTTCAGGAGACCCTCACGGATGATCTTGCGGTCAAGGCGACGACGAGGGTGATCCAGCTGATCGGGATGTTCGCGGTCATACTCGCCATCGACTGGCAGGTCGGCCTCGTGGGTGTGGCGGCGTCACCGGTCATCGCCCTGACCGCGACCCGCTACCGGGGCCGCATCCGCGACGAGGAGCGGCGCGTCCGCGAGCACGAAGGTGACATTGCCTCCCTTACCCAGGAGTCGATCTCCTCCATCCGCGTCGTGAAGGCCTTCGGCCGCGAGGGCTTCCAGACCCGCCGGTTCGAGGAAGAGAGCGGGCGCATGCTGGAGGCCGGGCTCGAAGTAACTCGCCTCGAGGGTCGCTACTCGTGGGCGCTGAACGTCGTCACCGCGGTCGGCTTCGCTGCGTTCGTCAGCGTCGGCGCGCTCAGGGTCCTTTCCGGCGCCTTGAGCGTGGGGACACTCGTCGTGTTCATCGATTATTTCCGTGACCTGCAAAGCCCCATGCTGTCGCTGTCGAAGATGTCGGCAAAGGTCGCGAAAGTGCGAGTGCGCGCCGAACGAATCGTGGAGGTGCTCGGCGAGCGTCCCACGCCGACGACAGGAGGCCGAAAGACCGGACGGCTCGCGGGCGACGTGCGCTTCGAAGGCATCTCGTTCGCCTACCGTGCGGGTGAGCCCGTCCTCCGGGAGCTCACGTTGCGGGCCGCGCCCGGGGAAGTCATCGGCATCGTCGGGGCGACGGGAGCCGGAAAGAGCACCGTCATCAGCCTCCTCCTCCGACTCTACGATCCCCAGACGGGGCGGATCCTTGTCGACGGGGCCGATGTTCGTTCCTACCGCCTCGAGTCGCTCATCGAACAGGTTGCGGTCGTCCTCCAGGAGCCACTCCTTTTTCAGGCAACGATTGAAGAGAACATCGCCTATGGAAGGCCGCAGGCAAGTCGCGAGGAGATCGCTGAGGCCTCGCGCCTGGCCTATTGCGACGAGTTCATTGGACGACTCCCGAACGGCATCCAGACCGTCGTCGGCGAGCGTGGGGCCACGCTCTCGGGCGGCCAGCGGCAACGGATCGCCATCGCACGGGCCCTCGTGCGCGACGCCCCGATCCTGCTCCTCGACGAGCCCACAGCGGGGCTCGACGCTGCGTCCGAGGAGACCGTGCTGCGCGCGCTCGGACGTCTCATGCGGGGCAGGACCACGCTGTTCGTGACCCATCGCCTGTTCAGTGTTCGTCACGCCGATCGCATCTATGTCCTCGATGGTGGCCGCGTCGTCGAGGAGGGAACCCACGGTGAACTCGTCGACCACGACGGCTTGTACGCCCGCGCCTTCCGCATTCAGGCGGCGACCTCCGATGTCTGCTCATCGGACACCTCCGTGCTGCGGCCCGGCAGGTACTCGACGTGGTTGGGGGCGGACCTCGGCCGGGAACCTGACCCACGGCCGAACCTTGAGTACCCCGCCAGGCAACCGTCAGGCCCGCGGGTGGACGCCGGCGCGGCTATCAACGCGCCAAGACCGGAGAGAGGGGCACCGATGATCCACATCTTGCTCGTGGAGGACGACCCGCGTATCCGCGAGATCGTCGAGCAGGGGCTGTACCCGCGCGGTTTCGCCGTCACTTCCGTGTCAGACGGGCTCGATGCGGCCCAGCTGGCGTGCGAACTGGCGGTCGATCTGGTCCTTCTCGACTTCCGTCTCCCGGGCAGGGGCGGATTGGAAGTGCTGGAGGATCTGCGGCGCGTGAAGCCGACCCTGCCGGTCATCGCCCTGACTGCTCTTGACGATGTCGCTTCCAAGGTGCGGGGGCTCGATGCAGGTGCGGATGACTACGTCACGAAACCCTTCTCGGTCGAGGAACTCGCCGCGCGCATCCGGGCCCGACTGCGTTGGGTCGGCGGGGGATCGACGAGCCTGCGAGCGGGCCCCCTCACCCTCGACCTGTCCGCTCACCGAGCGGTCTTCTCCGGCCAGGAGGTGCCGCTGTCAGCCCGCGAACTCGAGCTCCTCGCCACGTTCATGCGGCATCCAGGCCAGGTACTCACCCGCCAGCAGCTCCTCGAAATGGTCTGGGAGCTCGATTTCGATCCTGGCTCCAACGTCGTGGACGTCTATGTCAGCGCTCTGCGACGCAAGATCGGCGCGGGGATGATCGAGACCGTTAGGAGCCTCGGGTACCGCTTCGTCGTGCCCGCTAACGATGTTTCGCCGCAGGTGGCCGCGGGATGAGACTTGCTGTCGTCGCTGTGGCCGTCTCCCTCGCCGTCCTCGCTGCCGTGATCACGAATTTCAGCGGTGATGGCAGCGATCTGCCACTTCCTGCCGTGATCGAGCTGAGTGGCTTGCCGCCGCCCGACACGCCGACGGCTGCTCTCGCACCACCGGTGGTGGGGCCACCGCTGCCCCCGCCACCCCCACCACCCGTCCAGGAGACGGCGAAGCGTCCGCCTACCACCGGAGTGGCAGCCGAACAGGGATCAACCAAGCAGGGGATGGTCCACAGCCGATCCTCACACGACCCGGGGGCGGCGGCTCCTCTGCCGCCCGCTGACGTCGAGGAGGTCCGGCGTCACGTGTCCTTCTCCTCGACCGATGATTACCGCTACGACTGCGCTGATGCTGATGATCCTGACGACCAGGATCTCGACGAGTGCGATGAGGACGACAGCGCGGCTGGCAGCCGTGCCAAGCCAGCAACCGACAACGACGATGATGACGAAGAGGCTCCCGAGTAGCCAGCGGTGACCGGGCCGGACGTCGGGAGTCCACGACAAGGAGGAGACAGCGACGGTGGGAGGAGCGGCTAGTGCTGGGAGCGGTGGCCGGCGAACCGTACGCCTCTCTATCCGCCTCGTCTTTACCTATGGGCTCCTCGTCCTCGCGACCCTGCTGGTGGTGACCGCACTCGCCGTCCAGCTCACGCGGCGGCACCTTACGCACGAACTCGACAGCCAACTCGCCGGGCTGGCCGAGGACTTCCGCCAAGGGCCAGCC
>JALZEO010000325.1 GCA_030862025.1 Actinomycetota bacterium
ATACTGCAGTGGAACCCGCCGGTGCTTGCCTTTGGTCCCGGAAGCGCCAGAGCCCTGCCGCCACCGCCCCCTGACACGCCCCGAGGCCACCAGATCCCCACCGTGAACCCGACCAACCCCACCCCGGGCCTCGCCGACATTACCCGCTCCCACCTCGAAGCTCACGCCTACGACGTCAACATCCGGATTCGGGAAGCCGGCCGGGCGGACCTCAGCACGCTGGTCGTACCCCACGAGATCGCCCTCCCCGTTCACGTGGGCGCAGGCCCCGAACGGGTCGCTCCCCCCATGGAGCCGGTGGTGGTAGTCGAAGACGAGCGCGTGAGCGTGAGCGCGGTACTCGTCCAGCATGCTCCCGTCTTTCCATCCTTCGCCTACCGATTCGACACGGATGACGGATCCGTTGTCATCTCGGGAGACACCGCACCCAGCCCCAACCTCGTCGCGCTGGCCCGAGGTGCCGACATCCTCGTCCACGAGGTCTTCGCCGACGACCTCTGGGACCAGTGGGACGAGGACGAGGAGGAGGACTGGGAGGCCAGCCAGCGCGAGCACCACCTGTTCACCGCGCACACGGGTTTGAGCGACGTTGGCGAGGTGGCCGGGGAGGCCGAAGTGGGCCGCCTCGTGCTCACCCATTTCATCCCCGGGGACGACACCCTGCCTGACGAGCACTGGACGCGAGGGACGGCCGACAGTTTCGCTGGCGAGGTGGTTGTGGGGAGCGACCTGCTGGAGCTCTCGCTATGAGCGCCAGGAGCGTGGCTACGACGAGCGCAGCGACCGGCCCGCGAGCGCCCTTCGACGAACGGGCGACGCTGGCTGACTTGTTCGAGGCGCAAGTTGCTCGAACCCCAGACGCCATCGCCGTCCTCGACAGCGACCGACATCTCACCTACGCAGGCCTTGACGGTTGGGCAAACCGAGTTGCCCGCCACCTGCGGAACATCGGTGTAGGACCCGACGTCCCGGTGGGTATCTGTATGGAGCGCTCCACCCACCTGGCCGTAGGCCTGCTCGGGATTCTCAAGGCTGGGGGAGCTTGCCTGCCACTCGATCCGTCCTATCCGCGCGAGCGACTGGCTTTCATGCTCGGTGACGCTGCTCCGCCCGCACTCCTGGTCCGACAGAGGTTCATCGCCCGCCTGCCGGATTACGACGGCAGACTGGTTCGTCTCGACAACGACCGGGCCGACATCGCCCACCACCCGGCACAGGCGCCCAGCCGCGACGCAGGCGCCGATCATCTCGCCTACGTGATCTACACGTCGGGGTCGACGGGTGAGCCGAAGGGAGTGATGCTGACCCACCGTGGCCTCGTGAACCACAACCGCGCCGTGGCCGGTTTGTTCCAGCTCTCGCCCCGTGACCGCGTGCTCCAGTTCTGCTCGATCAGCTTCGACGTCAGCATTGAGGAGCTCTTTCCCACGTGGGCGGCCGGCGGCACGGTCGTGTTGCGCTCTGACGACGTCCCCATCCTTGGGAGCGAGTGGTTGGAGTGGCTTCGACGCGAGCGAGTTTCGGTGCTCAATCTCCCCACCGCCTATTGGCAGGAATGGGTGCGGGACTTGCGGAGCCACGGGGCGGAGGTGCCCGAGTGCGTGCGTCTCGTCGTCGTAGGAGGCGAGAAGGCCTCAGGCGCCGTGTACGGGGCCTGGCTGGAAGTGGGTGGGGATCGGGTCCGCTGGCTCAACGCCTACGGGCCTGCGGAGACGGGCCCGATGGCGACCGTCTTCGAGCCACCCCCGGGCCCCTGGCCGCCTGACCGCGACCCGCCCATCGGCCGGCCCATCGCGAACACGATGGTTCGCATCCTCGACGAGCAGGGCGACCACGTTCGCGTCGGGCTTACTGGCGAGTTGTACATCGGCGGCGTCGGCCTCGCCCGCGGTTATCTCAACCGCCCGTCTCTGACCGCGGAACACTTCGTGCCCGACCCCGAACACCCCGACGAGCACCTGTATCGCACTGGCGACCTCGTACGCATGCTGCCGGACGGGAACATCGAGTTCGTTGGACGGGTCGACGAGCAGGTCAAGGTCCGGGGTTTCCGCATCGAGTGCCGCGAGGTCGACAGTGCGCTCGCCCGCCATCCAGACCTCGCCGATGCGGTTGTGGTCGCCAGGGAGGACCAGCCAGGCAATCGGCGCCTCGTGGCGTACGTCGTCGCCGAGAGCGGAGCAGCTCCCAGCTCGGTGGAGCTGCGGCGCTTCCTCGCCGACCGCCTCCCTCCGTACATGGTGCCGAGCGCCTTTGTGTGCCTCGACGCCCTCCCGGTCACGCCGAACGGCAAGGTCGACCGCGACGCTCTGCCTCCGCCCGGCGACCCCCGCGCTGGGCTGCCCACTCCTTGGGTGGCTCCGCGGACCGCTATGGAAGAAACCATCGCGGCCATCTGGTCCCGGGTACTCGGCGTCGAGTGGGTGGGGGTCGACGATGACTTCTTCGAACTCGGCGGGCACTCGCTTCAGGCCATTCAGGCGATCGCTGAGGTGCGCCAGACGTTCGCGATCGAGATCCCGATCCGGGCCATCTTCGAGGCGTCGTCCGTCTCCCGCCTCGCGGCCCTGATCGCAGCGAAAGAGGGTGGCGACGATGTGCCTCCCCCTTTGGTGCGGCAGCCACGCCGCCTGGGAGAGCGCATACCGCTCACGCTCTCACAGGAGCAGATGTGGCAACTGGAGGCCGCCGCCGACCCCCCGGGCCTCTACAACATCACCGCCCAGCACTGGTTCTCGTGCCCGGTCGACGAGGACGCCCTGCGCCGAGCGCTAGCCCGGGTCGTCGAGCGTCACGAGACGCTTCGTACGAGCTTCCACACCGCGTCGGGTGGCCCCTACCAGGTGGTGTCAGCCTCGCTGCCGGTCGAGCTCTCCGTTTCCGATCTTCGCTCTGTACCCGAGCGGGAGCGGGAACGCGAGTACCACCGCCGGATCGCCTCCCAGGACGCCGCGCCCTTCGACCTGGCTCAGGCGCCGCTGTTCCGCGCCCACCTCTACCGCCTGGCAGATGACCGCAGTGTCATGGCGGTGACCTTCGACCATCTCGTCTGCGACGGGACCTCTGCCTACATCTTTCTCGGCGAGCTCTCAGCGGCATACGAGGCTCGCGCCGCTGGCAGGGAGCCGGCGCTTCGGTCCCTCACCGTTCAGTACCCTGACTTCGCCTTGTGGCAGCGGGCGTGGCTCACTGAGGAGAGGCTTCAGGCGCAGCTCGAGTACTGGACCCAGAAACTGGCCGGGATGCCGCTAGGCCCGGCGGTGCCGTTCGACCGGGTCCCCGAACATCCGACCAGGCTCATCGTCGCGCGTCCATTGTCGCTGTCATCAGGTAGTTACGAGGGGCTGCAACAGCTGGCTCGGGCTAACCGCAGTACCGCTTTCGTGGTTACGGTCGCAGCGGTGCAGGCGTTGTTCAGCCGCCTCGGCGGGCAGACCGACATCGTCCTGAGCACGACGCTCAGTGGCCGGCAACGATCGGAACTCGAAGGGCTTATCGGGTGCTTCCACGGCGTCGGACGCATTCGCACCGACCTCTCCGGCGACCCGACCTTCGAGACGATCGTGTCTCGCGCTCGTGACAGCGTGCTTGGCCTGTTCGAGCATCAGGATGTCCCCTTCGGGCGCGTGCGCCGGGCCGTCCTCCCTGACTTTCCCCGGGGCGGGCCAGCGCTGCTCGTCGCCGTCCCTGTCGAGTTCCAGTACTTCCATACGACACATGATGAGTGGGCTCCGGGTGCCGGGGTGGTCGAGCGTCCTGGGGAGGACAAGGGGCCCGACGAGCTGTTCTTCCGTGGGCATCTGCACCCGCTGAACGTGACCTTCCTCGACGACGGCGCGCAGTTGTGGGGGGAGTTCAGCTACAAGGTCGACTTCTACGATCGCGAGACGATCGAGCGGCTGGCTGAGGGCCTCAAGCGTGTGCTACTGGCGGTGACTCAGAATCCGGCGCTCCGGCTGTCGGAGTTGCCAGTGGCCGCCTTCGCCTGATCAAGAAGGCAAGGACGTTATGGGGATGCGGCGTCTGCTCGTGGTGGTCGTACTCTCGGCGGTCGGCTTCGCCCTGGCGGTGAACGTTCTTCAGGCGAACACGAGACGCGATTGTGTTGGAAACGCCCCGGTGGCGCCACCCTATGGTGTCAGGATCACGCCACCGGCTCGAGTCGACATCACGACCTACAGCATCAGTGTTTCCGAGCAGGGCCGACCCGTCACCGGGGCCCGCGTGTGCCTCGTGGCGGCATTTGGGGACGGGACGAGCGTGAAGGACGAAGCTGACGAGATCTCACCGGGGACCTATGAGGTGTCGATCGAGTTCGAGTTGCAGGGACCATGGAACGCATCAGTCCTGGTGGAAGAGCCCGGAAAGCCGGGGATCAACGTGCCTACCTCGTTCGATGTCCAACCGATCGTGCTTTCAGCTCCCGAATGCGACTGCCCGACCGAGCAGTCGGGGAGGTAGCTGGCCAGCGAGCGCCGCCACCCAAATCGCTCTCAAGCGCGGGTCTTCTTGGCTACGACCATGTACGCGGTTTGGGCATAGAAGAAGTCTCCGTGCTTGTCGGCGGCGACGATGCTCGCACGCCAGCGCTCGAGCTCCTCCAGTGTGAGGTTGACCTCATCGCCCGCCGCGGCTCTGCGTAGGACCGTCACCATGTTGTCGATCCGCAGCTTCGCCGGGCCACTCAAGCCGGTGCGGCGCAATACGTACGCGTCGACATCGATCATCTCCAAGGGGCTGCGTCGAACTATCCCGACGAGCTTTCTCCCCATCTGACCATCGGAGTGACCGGCACAGGTTTCCGCGGAGTCGGAATAAGCGTGGACAACGCGCCGCGTCAGGTCCTGATCCGCCCCCTGTATCACGGTACTGTCATAGTCAGTGTGGGACCACACCGATAGCGCATCTTCACGCATGACCCGAGTCGCTTCGACCAGTAAGGCCGACGGGTCAACGAGCCACTCCAGCACATCGTGGCACGCTACTTTCGTGACCGAACGCGCCCGGATCGGCAGCCGGTGTGACAAGTCGGCATGGACCAGCCGAGTAGTTGCCCCAATAGACGACAGCCGAGAATCTGCCACGGCCAGCGCTTGTTTATCGATGTCGATACCCACGAGCTGCACCGGAGCGGGCCGTCGAGCAGCGGTGAGCAGGGTATGACCGATTCCGCATCCCAGGTCGAGCAAGGTATCGTCGTCGACAAGTTGCAGGTGATCGACGATCGCCTCGTGCGTCCAAAACCTCTGCTCATCCATTCAGGGGCCCACGCCAAGGTGTGATCTAGGAGCCAAGGTCGCAGACACCCTCTCTCTTACGGAACACGGTTCGTTTGATGCCCTGGACGGCGTTGATGCTGGGCGTGATCGTATGAGCGCCCTCGTTCCGTACCCACGACGGCAGGTGGGGTCTACGTGATTGGAGTGGAATCCGGCGAGGGTAATGAACGCAGGCCTGTCCTGGCAGTCAAGATGCAAAGAACACCTACGACATCAGCATCGGGCATCCTCGCCCCGGGCCTTCACAAGGCTAGTGTGCCGCGCCCTGGGCAGGTTGCTGTCTCGCTATGAGGCGCCGCACATCGATCCTTCGGTGACGGGCATGCAACTGACACATACTTCTAGGCAGCGGAAAGGACTCCCTGTGAAGCGTTTCTTTACGCTTACCCCGACTCTGCTGGCGCTCGCCGTGGTCCTCGCGGCCTGTGGAGGCGACACACAGACGGAGGATCAGGCGGCACAGCCACCGCAGTCTGTCAGCACTGGCGAGACTGGCGAAGCTCCGGCCGACCCCGGGCGTGATGCTGGCCATGGGACAGGCCACGACGCGGGGCACGGCGATGAGCATGGGGCCGGACAGGCGAGCGGCCCCGTCGATCGGACGATCGAGGTCACCATGCTCGACGGTCGCTACGAGCCGTCGGAGTTCAGGGTGAAGGCGGGGGAGACGGTGCGGTTCGTGTTCCACAACCGCGGCACCCAGATTCACGAGCCGGGCCTTGGCGACGAGGCGGAACACAACCGTCACGAGAAGCAGATGCAGGAGCTGGGGAGACGGATGCACCACGACGAGGACACCGGCCATCCCGTGGAGCCGGGACAGACCACCGAGTTGGTGCGGACCTTCAAGGCAGGCGAACAG
>JALZEO010000001.1 GCA_030862025.1 Actinomycetota bacterium
AGTCGGCCCAGTGGGAGCTGGTCGCGGCTCAAGGGCGATGCTCGGTCGTAGAGACTTGACCATGACCTGCATCAGCAGCACCGGCGAGGTTATCTTCTCTTGGGGTCCGATCAGGTGGTAGCCGATAGGCCGCACGGGTAGCAAGCAACTACGCCGATTCAAAGGAGAGGCCATGCAACTGCTGGACCTGAAGCTGTGGCACGTCCCGCTGCGCTTGGCGAGTGGCGCGTTCATTCTCCAGTCGGGGCTGTCCAAACGGGGGATGGAGGGGGAGGCCGCCGAGGACCTCCACGAGTTCGCCGCCGCGGGACATCCCGAGGTTGAGCCGGTCGAGCCCGAGACCTTCGCCAAGGGGCTGGCTACCACCGAGATCGTCCTCGGCTCGGCGCTGCTACTGCCTGTGGTGCCCTCGTGGCTGGCCGCGGCGGGCCTGACCGCGTTCGCCGCCGGCCTGAACCGGCTGTACTTCAAGGCGCCCGGGTTGCGGCAGGAGGGAGACATCCGGCCTACCGAGCAGGGAATGGGTATCGCCAAGGACGTTTGGATGACCGCCATGGGCGTGGCCATGCTCCTCGACGCTGTGAGCGACCGCCTGAAAGGGCGCCTTTGAGCCGCACAAGGCTCTCATCAGGGCCAGGACGTACAGTCGGCCCAGCGCACCATCCCCACCTCGATCCACAAGACCCGGCGCCACACCCGGGCAAGAACGGAGCCACAGCAGTAGCCAGTGCCGTCGCGATCGTGGCATGCCCCGACGGATACACCAGCCGTCCCGACCGGCACGGCCACGTCGACCCGTGACAGCAGCAGATCCACCACGATGCGCGGCGGGCGGGCGGACGACGACTCACCCCTGTCCGATACGACGGCAAATCCGACTGCTCGGCCCACTGTGCCCCTCGCCACTCGGCGCGCGCCTGACTTATCCAGCTCTGGCGTTGCCTTTTGGTTCCACAGAGGCAGAGAGACACCAGCCAAGTCTACTCGACCGCATCCAACGGCTCGGCCTCCGTACCCCGAGTGGCCTGCTGCAAGTCGAGCGCCTTGACGAAGATCTGGAGGTGGGGGGCATCGATGTCCTGCAGGTTCAACTAGGCACCCGCCTCGTGAATCGCCAGCAACCCCGTGCTCGCTACCAGACCTAGAAGTAGCGCTTCATCTGGCCCGAGGCGGCCGCAGCAGGGCCCCAGGCGGTGCGGACCGGCCTCGAGCCAATACACCTGGTGTCCCGCCCCTTGGGACACGGCCGGCTCCGTGTCCCACTTCTTGGGACGCCGTGAAGAGGTAGAGGGCGCGGCCGTCGGTGAGGGGCATATGAGTTCGCCGTGAGCAGACAGCCCGCCACTCACAGGGGGCCGGATCGTCGCTCACAAGGGCCGCTGAGAGAGGGTCTTGCTCTCGACCTCCGGCGTGAGGGTGAAGCGCTCGATGCAGGCCGACGGATCCAGGGCGTAGGGTGGTCTCGTAGCGACCCGACCCGTGGCCCCGGACCTCCTCGTGGAGGACGAAACCGTGGTCCCGCAGAGAAGCCAGATGCTTGATGCGGCGGACGTTGGTGCCCGCGACCAGACGACCCTCGGCATCAAGGCGTGCGCTGAGGCCGATGTCCTCGAGGATGACCATGCCGTCGGCCCCACAGCACGCTTGACCGCCCGCCGGACGGGAAGACCTTCGCGAACGGCTCCGCACGCCCGACGATCCGGCAATCGGACAGAACTCGCCCGATCTCCTGCCCGAACGCGACCACATCCCGTGCTTGGCGAGGCGGGAGCTGAGAGCTGGGCTGGTGGCGTTGGCCGCCCATCAGGCTGCCTCGGGACGGCTGGACCGACCTCCTCGTGCTCTCCTAGCTTCTCGCCTGCCCAGCCGGTTGCATGAAGTCAGGGCTGGCTCTCGCCAGAGCGCATCCTGAGCGCATGCGACGTGGCATGCGGCGGCGGAGCCTGGCATGCGACGCGACGACAGCGATGTGAAATCGCAGGTCAGTCGGCACCTGGCGGCACGGGTGGGCACCGAGTGGCATCCCCCGACGCGGTTCCCAAGCTCGGAACGGGGGTTCGATTCCCCCTCACCCGCTCCAAGCGAACGGACACCCTCGAACACGACTTTTTTGGCCTGCTCGTGCTCCAGGCCTCCTCGCACAATCGACGCTCGGCCCTCCTGAGGCGGGCATTCGCGGTGCTCCAGTGCTCACGAGACAACCGCCACGACGAGGCTCGCGCCGAGCCAGTCGATGCGCGGGTTGAACGTCGAGCGCGTCGACAGTGTCGACGTCTACGTCAGAGCGGGTTTGGTGGCGCGAATGATCGCCGAGTGCATGCCGTCGGCCACAGGGTCGGTGCGGATGACGGTGATGCCGGTGAAACCAGCAGTGGTCAGACTCTGCTGGTATTCGCGGTCGGAGAGGGCGCCCGCGATGCAGGCAACGTAGCTACCGCGCTCCGCGCGGTCGTGGGGGCTGAGGTCGTCGTCCGCGACGATGTCGCTGACGGCGATGCGCCCGCCGGGACGCAGGACGCGGTGCATCTGGGCGAAAACGGCGGGCTTGTCGATCGAGAGGTTGATGACGCAGTTGGAGATGATGGCGTCGACGCTGGCGTCGGGCAGCGGGATGTCCTCCATGTGACCGTGGAGAAACTCGACGTTGGTGACTCCGGCTGTAGCCGCGTTGCAACGGGCGAGGGTGAGCATCTCGTCGGTCATGTCCAGCCCGTAGGCCTTGCCGGAGGGTCCCACTCGGCCGGCAGAGAGCAGTACGTCGATACCGCCTCCGGATCCCAGGTCGAGGACGGTCTCGCCCTCCTGTAGTTCGGCAACCGCCGTGGGGTTGCCGGAGCCGAGGCTGGCAGCAACCGCGTCGTGGGGCAGGGTGGCCTGCTCGGTGGCGGAGTACAGGCCGGCTCCGACGCCAGGGTATTCCACGTCCGCCCCGCAGCCGCAGCCCTCGCCGCAGCAGCTCGCCTGCTGTTCTTGGCCGACGGCGAGGGCTGCCTGCGCGTAGCGTCGCCGCACCTGCTCGCGTAGCTCTTGGCTCATGACCTTCCCTTCTCCAGCTAGCCTCGCTATTTCGATGAACGTCGAGACAGACGTTAGACAGATAGTTCGAAGCATGTCAAGATAGATGCATGTCGAATCAGAGCGTTGAATGGTTGTCATGCTGCACCCCCCTGGCGGGTAACCCGCTGTCCGCGGAGGAGGCGGCCCAGCTGGCAGGGGTACTCAAAGCCCTGGCAGACCCGGTGCGACTGCGCATCGTCTCGCTGGTGCTGGCCCATGAGGGCGCGGAGGCTTGTGTGTGCGAGCTCAGCCCCGAGTTCAACCTCACCGGCCCCACCCTCTCCCATCATCTGAAGGTGCTCTACGAGGCCGGCGTGTTGGATCGCGAACGCCGCGGCACCTGGGTCTACTACCGGGCGGTGCCCGGGCTGCTGGCCCGCTTGGGTGAATTGCTGGCTCCACCGGCGTCGTTGCGCGCGCGTGTGTGAATCGCGCGGTCCGGCTCGCCAGGCCTTCGCGGAGTTGCTCGGCACCGCATGACGGCTGAAGGCGGTGGTCGGCTCTGGGTATCGCGGCAGCACGGCTCAGCCCGGCGATGCTGGCGCTGCAGCTGCTGGATGCGGCAATAGTGAGTACCCACCCTGGTGCATCGCTTCGCTCGGGAGCGGCTGGCCACCGCCAGCTCGAAGGACACCTGATGAAGACGAAGCCCTCGGTGCTGTTCGTGTGCGTGCACAACGCCGGCCGCTCCCAGATGGCAGCTGCGCTGCTCGACCACTACGCGCAGGGCCGGGTGGAGGTGCGCTCTGCCGGGTCCGTCCCTGCCGAAGCCATCCATCAAGACGTGAAGGACGCATTGGCCGAGCAGGGCATCTCCCTGGACAAGGCCTTCCCCAAGCCCCTGACCGCCGAGATCGTCCAGACCTCCGACGTGGTCGTGACCATGGGATGCGGTGACGCCTGCCCGGTCTACCCGGGCAAGCTCTACCTCGACTGGGAACTCGAAGACCCAGCCGACAAGAGCCTGCCAGAAGTGCGCCCCATTCGCGACGAGATCGACCGACGCGTACGGGCACTACTGGAGGAACTCACCAACGCGCCAGCCAGCTGATGCGCCTCCCTGCCGGGCGGCTGGACCGTAACCCTTGGGCTTCCCGCGAGCGGATCGAGCACCCCGGAACTGCTTCTGGGGCTCGTCACGCCCCGACAGCGGTGGCGGCGGGCTCTCGGTCGGGTCTCGGCCGGGCTGGTCTTACGCTCATGAGAGCTTCGAACAGCAGGCGGGGGCGGTCCCCCACAGAGTTGGCAAAGATGGTGGTCACGCTCAGTGCCATGGCGATCATGGCCCAGACGGGGTAGATGAGGCCGGTGGCGGCGAGGGGTATTCCGATGCCGTTGAAGAGGAACGCCAGGAAGACGTTCTGTACGGTTTTGCGGTAGCTGCGGCGGCTGATCTCCCTGGCTTCGATGACGGATTGTAGGCGGTCGCCGACGATGATGATGTCGGCGGATTCCATGGCGATGTCGGTGCCGGCCCCCATCGCCACACCGACGTCGGCTTGCATAAGAGAAGGGGCGTCGTTGATCCCGTCGCCGACCATGGCGAGCCGTCCGTGGCGTTGAAGCTGACGGACAAGGTCAGCCTTTTCGTTGGGCAGCAGTCCGGCGTGCACCTCTTCGATCCCCAGTTCGGCGGCGACCCGTTCTGCGGCTCGCGGGTTGTCGCCGGTGACGAGGACCGGTGTGAGGCCGGACTGTCGGAGTTCACCGACGACAGTCCGTGCGTCAGGACGTAACCGGTCCAGGAACGCGATGGCGCCGAGCAGCTGCCCGTCGCGGCTGACGGCGGCTACCGTTCTTCCCATGGCCTCGAGCTGTTGGACGCGTTCGGAGAGCCTGCTTATGTCCACGCCGGCCTGCTCGAGGAAGTGAGGGCGGCCGACGAGCACTTCCCTGCCTTCGATCTGGGCTACGACGCCGCGTCCGGTGACGGATTCGAAGCTATCTACCGCCGGAATGTCCAACCCGCGGTCGATCACCGCGTCCACGACCGCCCGGGCCAGAGGGTGCTCCGAGGAGGCCTCGGCGGCGGCTGCCAGTGCCAGGAGTTCGTCCTGGTTGCCCAGCGCCTCGGCCTCGCCGACAGTGGGTCTGCCCTCGGTCAGCGTGCCGGTCTTGTCGAACGCCACTCGGGTGACGAGGCGGAAAGTCTGGAAGGCCTCCCCGGTGCGCATGATGATCCCATGGTCGGCGGCCTCACCTGCTCCGCGCACGATCGACAACGGAGCGGCGATGCCCACGGCGCAGGGATAGCCCATGACCAGAACGCTGAGAGCCGCAAAGACGGCCCGCTGGATGTCCGCCTGCCCGGTGAGCGCTGCGGTTGCCACCAGCCAGCCCACCAGCGCCAGCGTGGAGATGCCGAGCACGGTGGGGGCATAGATGCGCAGGATGCGGTCGACAAGATGCAGGATGCCAGGCTTGAGCGCCCGCGCGTCCTCGACGTGGCGGACCACCTGCGC
>JALZEO010000023.1 GCA_030862025.1 Actinomycetota bacterium
CTCGAGACGAGGACGTGAGGGAGACCCATGCCGCAAGAGTTCAAGATGGGAGACCCCGGCGAGGGGATCAGCGAGGCCGAGATCGTCGAGGTCCACGTCTCACCTGGCGATGAGGTGGAAGAGGGCGACCTCCTCGTCACCATCGAGACCGACAAGGCGACGAACGAGCTGCCGTCACCATATTCCGGCGAGGTGGCGAGCGTCGAGGTCGAGGCCGGCCAGGTCGTCAGCGTGGGCTCCGTGCTCGTGACGTTCGGCGACGGCGAGGCCGAGGCCGAGGAGGAAGAGGCGGAGGCCGAGGAGGAGGAAGCCGAGGCGGAGGCCGAGGCCGAGGAGGAAGAGGCGGCGGAGGCCGAGGAGGAGGAAGCAGAGGAGGAACAGGAGCAAGAGGCGGCTCGGACAGAGCGGCGGGAGGACGGTCCGGTTCCTGCATCCCCCGCGACCCGGCGCCTCGCCCGGGAACTAGAGGTCGACATCCAGACGGTCGAGCCCAGTGGACCGGACGGCCGCGTCACTGCTGAGGACGTACGCGCTGCGGCCGAGGAGGCCCCGGCCGCCGAAGCCGAACCGGCTGAGGAGGAGGCCCCTGAGGAGGAGGCTGCAGAGGCCGAACCGCTCGTGACCGAGGCACCTGAGCTGCCGGACTTCTCACGCTGGGGCGAGGTCGAGCGAGTGCCGCTACGTGGTGTACGACGTGCCACCGCCGAGCACATGACGAGATCGTGGTCGCAGATCCCGCATGTGACCCACCACGATCTCGCCGACGTCACCGAGTTGGAGGCGTTCCGCCGCGAGCAGTCGGAGAGGACGGACGCGAACGTCACGCTCATGGTTCTCGTGATGAAGGCTGTCGTGTCCGCCCTGAAGGAGTTTCCCTCCTTCAACGCAACGGTTGACGTCGGATCGGGCGAGATCATTCTGAAGCACTACTACAACCTCGGGGTGGCAACTGCGACGGAGGCCGGGTTGATCGTCCCGGTCGTGAGGGATGTCGATCGGCTCCCCGTCCTCGAACTTGCGCAGGAGGTCACCCGCATCACCGAACAGGCACGGGCACGGGAGGTTGGTAACGAGGACCTCCAGGGCGGGACCTTCACGATCACCAACACCGGGCCCATCGGAGGGATCTTCTTTACGCCTATCATCAATTTTCCGGAGGCCGCCATCCTCGGGCTGGGTCGGACCCGGCTCGAAGTGGCCGTGGCAGGGGATCTCGAGAGCCACGAACTCAGACCACGGCTGCTGCTGCCCCTGTCGTTGTCCTTCGACCACCGCATCATCCACGGCGCTGACGCGGCACGTTTCGTTAGCTTCCTGGCGGAAATGCTTGAGGAACCAGAAGCCTTCCTGCTCCGGGTGTAAGGGGTCAGCAATGGTCATGGGCGACCTGCCGGAACGCACTGACGTCGTCGTCGTGGGCGCAGGGCCGGGCGGTTACGCAGCGGCGTTCCGGGTCGCCGACCTTGGCCTGGATGTCACGCTGGTCACCGAGGAGTCGCGGCTTGGAGGGGTTTGCTTGCAGCGCGGATGTATCCCCTCAAAGGCACTGCTGCATATCGCCGAAGTACTCCATTTCGCCGACGAAGCAGCTGAAATGGGTGTGACGTTCGGCGAACCGGAGATCGATCTCGACGGTCTGCGCAGGTGGAAGGACAAGGTCGTCGACGGACTCGTTACGGGCTTGGAGCAGATCGCCGAGAAGCGGGGAGTGCGTATCGTCGAGGGGCGCGCTCGTTTCGACGATTCCCGCCGGGTGCACGTAGAAGACGCGGGCTTCATCGAATACCGCTACGGCATCTTGGCAACCGGGTCTCGGCCGACCCCGTTGCCGGGAACGGAGTTCGGCGGGCGCATCATGTCCTCCGACAAGGCGCTCGACTTGCCGGATGTTCCTGAGCGGCTGCTCGTCGTCGGTGGGGGCTACATCGGTTTGGAGATGGGCAGTGTGTACGCCTCGCTTGGCAGTCGAGTGACGCTGGTCGAGATGGTCGACCGTCTCATGCCGAACGCCGACGCTGACCTTGTCGAGCCCCTGGCCAACCGGGTGGAGACCCTCTTCGGCGGAGTTCACGTCAACACAAAGGTGAGTGACATCAAGGAAATGGACGAGGGAATGGAGGTGGCCTTCGAGGGGGACGAGGGCCCTGAGGAGACCACCTTCGATCGCGTCCTCGTTGCCTTGGGCCGGCAGCCCAACTCCGACAACCTGGGCCTCGAGAATACTGACATCGAACTCGACGAGGATGGCTTCGTGCTCGTGGATGAGCAGCGACGGACCGGCGACGAACGCATCTACGCCATAGGGGATGTCACCGGCGGCATGCTTCTCGCCCACGAGGCCATGCGCGAGGGAATCGTCGCGGCCGAGGCGATCGCCGGTGAGCCTTCCGCCTACGACGTACGGGCCGTTCCTGCCGTGGTCTACACGGATCCCGCGATCGCATGGTGCGGTCTCACCGAGCAACAGGCGGTGGCGGACGGCCGTGAGATCGACGTGGCGCGCTTTCCCTGGCGGGCGTCGGGTCGTGCGAAGACCATGGGGGTGGAAGAGGGGCTGACGAAGCTCATCATTGAGCCCGACACGGGGCGCGTGCTGGGATGGGGCATTGTCGGGCGGCGAGCCGAGGCGATGATCGCCGAGGGCGTGCTGGCGGTGGAGATGGGTGCCGTCGCACGCGACGTCAGCATGTCGGTCCACCCCCATCCCACCTTGTCGGAGACAATGGGAGAGGTGGCCGAGGTCCTTGCACTGGGAGGGACAACACACTTGCCGCCAGACGGGCATTGAGCTTCTTCGTCCCCGAGCCGCTTTTCTCACGCAATGAGGGAATAGGGATCCCCGTTCTCGCATGCGACAGACTTGACCCCCCGGCGACTCGCATCCTTCTGAAGAGGTAGCAGAAGGTCTACCGCTACCTACGCCGGGTTGTCCTCGTTGTTCTTACCGGCCGCGTCGGCGGCCACTGCCTGTCCGAACCGTTAGCGTTTGTCCCACACCTGACTTCCACCCGTGCCCAGCGAGCAGGCAAGCGCGATGTGCGAACACACCATGAGCTCGGTGGCAAGCCTTCCGGTCAGCACCGTGAAAGGACAGCCCGTGACGAAGCGTTTGGCTCTGACGGGGTTTGCTGTGGCCGCCCTGCTGGCCTCGGCCTGCGGATCAGCGGAGCCGTCAGAGAAGGGTGACGACAGACCCTATGGCTCCCAGGCCGCAGTCGTCGAGAGAGTGCTGGACGCCGACACGGTGGTGTTGGATGTGAAGGAATCGGGCCAGTCCTTGCTCGCGGGGTCGGGGCAGGAGGTCCAGTTGCACGAGATGGATGCACCCGAAGCCCAGTCTCCCAGCCACCCGTCGGAGTGCTGGGGCCCCGAAGCAGCAAGCTACGCGCAGGGAGTGCTGCCATCCGGCCTGTCCGTGTACGTCATGCCAGGAGGGGAGGGTGGCCCCAACAGTGGCCGACTTGCCGCCTACCTATGGCTCGAATCTGGCGTGCTCTATAATGAGCTGGCCGTGCGCGACGGTCAGGCTCGGGCTGAGCCCGAGCTGTTCATCCAACGGCTAGGTGCCGCAGAGGCCGAGGCAAGAGCCGCCAATCGCGGCATGTGGGGGCCACCATGCGATTACGACGCGGGGGCCCCGGCAGTTGGAGTGCCGCCTCCCGGGGCGCCAAAAGGATAGCCACGCTTCCGGATTGCCCCTTGTGCGACGCGTTCCTGGTGGCGGAGCCGTCGCAGACGCCTCGAACAACCAGCGCTAGTGCGATCTTGTGGACCGGATCGGATTCCAACCGACGACTTCCTACTTGCAAAGCAGTTCGAGCTCGTAGGCTCGGGTGTCGTCGGGTGCCGCAATATGCCGTTGACCTGCGTTTCATAGGCGTTCGTGTCCGGGCGTAGCGCCTGGTGCTGAACCGTTTCTGGTCGTTCGTGATCAATCCGTGATCAATATGATCCTTGCGGGCGGGTTCGTGCTTCCCGACATTGGACCCCCGGGGGTGACCAGTCGCCGGGCGTGAGAGAGAGTCCCTCACCATTATCAGGGACCGCCGTGCCAAGCTCGCAAGCCGGCAGGTCGCCAGGTTCCGTTCCAGCGACCGCCGACAGCAAGCTGCCACTCGGCACGCTGTGAGCGCCAGTGCCGGAGCGCGGCAACCGGGAACCGGTCGAGGTCCACCGTTCGGGCACTCGCGCTCGTCTTCATCACAGGCTTATGGCATGGGACGGTGCGGCCCGCTTTGTCGGCATACTATTCGGGGACAAGTTGCCGGTCGACGACCAGACGTGCCTCGTCGAGATCGATGGCGTCGTCGACGATGCCGGCAAGTTCGCCACGGGCGTAGCCCCGTCGTTGCGGTCAACAGCCATAGGAGCGTAGAGCTCGTGGTGGCTGACGCCCTCAAAGAGGCGGCGAGTTGCTGGGGTTTCACACCTGGAT
>JALZEO010000044.1 GCA_030862025.1 Actinomycetota bacterium
GCCAGCCCGGCTCGGTCCACCCGAGCACTCCTCCATATCGGCTCAGCACCAGCGCGAGCAGCGATGCAAATTCGAGGGCGATCGCTCCCGCGATGGCGTATAGCCGGAGCCGGGGCCGTCTCGTCGCCACGACCACGAGCAGGGCAGCCAGCAGGAACGAGATTGCGGCGTTCACGGGCAACCCGACGCGCACGACCCAGGCGCCGTGTACCTGCCAGGGCAAGGCTCGATAGGTTCGAATCCAGTCCCCAAGGTGCAACGCGCCTCCGCCTGCCATCAGCAGCGCGGAGATGGTCAAGAATGGCAGCGTTAAGCGTCGCACGGTTCGGCCCCTCGGTGGTCGGCCCGCGGTTCTTCGGTGCGGGCCTACGTTTGGATGCCCCGCTCACCGAACTCGTGCGGCCCGCGAGCGCCTCTGCCAGCCCCGCGACTGCTGGAACGCCAGAATCCGGTCGCCTCTCGAACGCCCCGGCGACAGCTGTGCAGGTGCCGCGAAGCCAGCCCGTCTCCTTCACGCATCCGGGGCTTGAGATGGGCGACACATTCCGCGTGGGGATGCACGCCACCCCAGGGACTCGACGCGACCTCGGCAACCTGCAGCATGTCATCACGTCGACCCTTACGGCACGACGATGAGCGATGTCGGTCGTGACAGCAACCCGCCACCCACCTGTGATCACCCCGAGGCCGTGGATAACGTTCGACTCGTGGTGCCAGCGGCGGTTTTGAAATCTTGCCCGCGCGGCCTTTCGATTCTTCGGTTGCCTCGGGGCTGGTCCTCACGCTTTTGACGACCGCCCCGCTGACTGCTCTGTCCGGGTCAGGAGGGAAAATGTCGATGGGGAGTGGCATCAGCCGTCCTTCCACAAGCGTCCCCCACGCGCTGAAGAGTTGCGAAGCGTGCGTTACCGCTTCTAGGGGTCTGCGCACCGGACCCCTGCGAGAATTTTGAGCAACTCCCAATTCGGCTCGTCTGGGCGAAGCTCACACAATTGCCCTGACAACCAACCAATCCGTCATGCAACCGGCGACGAACACGGGAGGACTACACAACAGACCTGGAGGAAACATGGCAATGCAAGACTTACGCGACACGACATCGCGGACTTCAGCGCACTGGTTCGCGCTGATCGCCGGCCTGGTATACGTATCTATTGGCGTGCTTGGCTTCTTCGTCACCGGATTCGACAGCTTTGTAGGCCAGTCAAATGAGACACTTATCCTCTTCGACGTGAACCCGTTCCACAATGTCGTACACCTTGCCATTGGTGGACTCTGGCTCGGTGCAGCGTTCCTGCTCGACCGCATCGCCGTACGAGGCGTGAACTTTGCCATCGCCGGCTTTTACCTGCTCGCCGCCGTGGGAGGCTTCCTGGGGCTGGGGATCTTCGACGATCTCCTTGCAATAGACGATGTTCTGCATCCCGACAACTTCCTCCACCTCGTCACCGGGCTGGCGGCGCTGCCCTTCGGCGTAGGCGTCTTGCGGTCTGGTTCTGCGTGAGGCGACACACAACGGTCAGGTGGGGCCACCGGCTGGGGGCCCCACCTGAATAGCGCCGGAGGCAGATCATGATCGCGGCAACGGTCGACAAGATGCACGCGGCCGATGACGAGTCGGACCACCTGCCACACCAAGGCGTCGCACTCCTCCCGCTGCAACGCCTCGACGGCATCCGACTCCCGCTCCGGACGATCCTGAGCCAGTCCCGTGCCGACCGTCGAATCGATGCGTCGACTACCTTGAGGCGCCACCCTGCGGCGAAAACGGTAGTCAAGTGGAAAAATACCAAGGTTCTACGCATGAAGAGCCCGATGAAGAGACCCGCAAGGCGCATTGCTTTGAGTGCGACGCGCGGTTCCAATAATCGGTTTTCACGCAGCACACGCGCTGCAGGTCACCAACACGCTGGCTTTGACACCCAGACCTCAGTCAAGCCAATCTGAGGTGAATAAAACCCTGCGTGTGCGCTGGAGCACGAGACGATGTTTTCTCATCACGCATGTGTGGCCCGTCGCATGGACAACTAAGCGCTAAGTTCAGTTTGCAAACATTGAAGAAGCCGAAGCTATGGGCCTGCCCGCCCGGGTTGCGGTCAGGGAAGATGATTATGCTCCGGTCTGGGGCTGGTCCTTGAGGAGTCGCTCCAGTGCATCGACGGTGTCGTTGACCCCTGCCAAGTAGGCCCGTGGATCTTCGAACAGCGGCGCGTGGCCCTGCAGTTCGCGTCGGAGTTGCCGCAGTTCCTTGCCCGTGATCGGCATCGCAACTTTCCCGCAGGATTCACTGGCCTGCCAGTGGGGCCGGGGTGGCGGCCAACGGCGGCGCTCTTCAGACTTTCATGATATTGCGCCGGACTCCGGGATGGGTCGGTCAAACTCGTTCGAAGGATCCTGGCTGACGGGCTAGGAGTCAGGGCGGCCGTCGGGCGCCGTCCGCAGGACGGAAGGCGGGGCTCTACACGGTCTTGCGCACCCCTCGGACCCGTTCCGGCTGTTGCCTGGAAAGCACCTCAGGTCGCAGACCGGACAGGTGAGGCCTTCTTTTTCGTCGGCTGCCTCGTCCTCGAGGCTCTCATGACGTCGATGAGCAGGTGCTGGCTGCAGTGGTC
>JALZEO010000053.1 GCA_030862025.1 Actinomycetota bacterium
CACCACTCCAGCATCACCGCCGGAGCCGGTGACGGTCCCGAATCCCACGAGCCTGTCGTACTGTTCGTACACCCAACGCTTGCTGCACACGTTCGGACTCGCGAGCAGGTCGAAGACGAGTTGCGCCAGGTCGGGTGGCAGGGCGAGCGCCTCGGCGTCGACCACGGCGTAGCGGTCGAGCCGGTCGGGTCGACGGACCGGGCGAGCGTACACGGGTCCCTCTTCGACGAGGGAGCATGCGGGAGCGTCAGCGACGATGCGCTCGTCACGGACGACAACGAGGCACCCGTCGTCGGTCACCTCCCCGACGACCGACGCGGGTACACCCCACCGCTCGCACACCGCCTGCACCTCGGCGAGATGCTCGGGGGCAACGAGGGCCAGCATCCGCTCCTGCGACTCCGAGCAGAGGATCTCCCACGAGGCCATGTCAGGCTCGCGCAGTTGAACCCGGGAGAGGTCCACGCGCATACCGAGCCTGGCTTTCGCTGCCATTTCCGCGGTCGAGCAGGTGATGCCGGCTGCGCCCATGTCCTGGATGCCGCTGAGTAGGCCGCGCTCGTACAGTTCCAGACAGCACTCGATAAGCAGCTTTTCGGCGAACGGGTCGCCGACCTGCACCCGGGGCCGCTTTGTCGCGCTCGCCTCGTCGAAGGTGGCCGAGGCCAGTACCGACGCCCCTCCGATGCCGTCACGGCCGGTTGCCGAGCCGATCAGTACCGCGAGGTCACCGACCCGCTCCGCACGGGCGAGTTGGAGCCGATCCGAGGGGAGTACGCCGACGCAGAGGACATTGACGAGCGGGTTGCCGGCATAGGTGTCGTCGAAGACCGTCTCCCCGCCGATGGTAGGTACCCCGACGCAGTTGCCGTAGCCACCCACACCTCGAACGACACCATCGATGAGGTGCCGTTGGAAGGGGCCATCGGGGAGTCCGAAACGCAGCGGGTCCATGAGAGCGATTGGGCGTGCGCCCATGGTCAAGATGTCTCGGATGATCCCACCGACCCCGGTCGCTGCGCCTTGGAACGGCTCGACAAAAGAGGGGTGGTTGTGTGATTCGATCTTGAAGGTGACTGCCAGCCCGTCACCGACCTCGACCACCCCCGCATTCTCGCCTGGCCCGACGAGAACGTGTGGACCGTCGGTGGGCAGGGATTTCAGGTGCGTTCGGCTCGACTTGTACGAGCAATGTTCTGACCACATCACCGAGTACATCCCGAGCTCGGAGGTCGTCGGGACGCGGCCGAGAGTCGTCACGATCCGTTGGTACTCGTCGTCAGTGAGGCCGAGCTCGCGAGCCAGGAGGCTCGCCTGAGCCGCAACGAGCTCCTCGCCGGGGGGATAAGTCGGTGTGGTCAGAGCTGGGCCTTCGCGGTCTCGGCCGTGTGCTGGTCAAGCACGGCGGCTGCGTGCAACCGGCTCGTCCTCTGAGACGATGCGCCTGCCAGCACAGGGTACGGTCAGCCGGCAATCGAGCCGGCCTACCTGTCCTCTGAGGGGCCTGTGACGTCATTCGAGTCAGAGGGCTCGTGCGGACTGGCCCCAGACGGCTGGTCATGCTCGCCTGCCGACGCGGCCTCCTCGGCAGGTGCCTCCTCACGCGTATTGGCCCGTAGGCGCTCGTCCATTACGCAGGCCAGCAGCACGAGATCTCGGAAGCGACCGGCGGCATCGCGCAGATGGTTGCGCAGCCGGGCCTCCAGCTCAAACCCCAGGCGCTCGAACAGCTCGCTGGTGAACGGCTGGTCAGCCAGCACCTCGATCACGAGCTTGCCCATCCCCAGAGCCTGCGCTTCCTCGAGCGCAAACTGGGCCAACCCGCGTCCTATACCGCGTCGTCGACGCAAGGGGTCGACGACGACCCGGACCTCCCCGACGTGGCTGCACCATCCCACTCCCGGCACGATGGCGAGGTAACCAGCGATCTCGCCCTCGTCCAGGGCCACGAATCGCCGGCCTCGCCGGTCACGGGGCCAGGCCGCGACCGTGTCGGGATCGAGAATGTCCTCCTTCAGAAACGTCAGGTCACCCTCGGGCACGCGACCGAAGAGACCTGCGAGCGGTACGAGGTCATCGACGCCGAGCGCCCGGATCTCCACCTCACCCTCCTCGCGGGCGGCCCCATGCTGGCCGTGCCCCGGTGGGCGATGCTTACGCTGCACGCTACGCGCCTGCCCATCCAACCGGCAAGGCCGACATGGGCAAAGAACCACGGTGAGGCGGCAGGAGGACGCACATCATCGGTGGCAGGACCTGCGACACCACCGCTGCCGCCGCAGCAGAGCAGCGGGTTCCGGCTCGCGTGCGCCCGCAGAGGACCTTCGTCAGGACGATCGGCTGAGCCATGGCGCGCGGGCTCCTGCGGCTGCCATCGTCCTTCGAGCAGGAGGTGAGCTCAGGGCGGATGAAGGCGATGACCTGGACCTTATCGGCCTGGGATCGCCCGCTGGACTCACCGGCCCGGCTTTTCGCCGCCACTCCTCGTACCTATCACGCGCTCGGGCGCCCTCCGTGGCCACCGTCTGCAGACTGGCGGGATCAGCGAAGAAGGCGTCCAGCAGGTCCTCGCTCTCATCGGGAGCCACGACGAGGTGGACACGGCTGCCGGGCAGGGCGAGGCGGGCTCGGATCGCCTCGTCCTCGGCCTCGAGACGGGTACGCAGCGGACCCTCGCCTCGAATGGTTCCGTCGGGAAGCCGGATGACGACGACATAGCGGTGCGGCAACTGGTATGGGGAGCCGAGGACAGGGGGGAGCAGGCCGTCATCGAACAGTTTGACATTGAAGACGAACAGCGGTCGCGGGGCGCCGGCGTTTTCGTCCTGCTGGGACAGCAGGTCTCCGCCTGAAAGCGGCCCGGCGCCCCTCGATTTCCTGGCCTTGCCCCGTCCTCTGGCCCACCGTTCGTTCCTTGATTTCATCCGTTGGCCCACCTGCCTGTCACCTCAACCACAAATAACAGTCATGTCGTTACCCTGTGCACTTTCTAGCCGCTCAGGTCTTGCAGTGCAACCACCGATGCGGCTCGGGCATCCACGGCGGCGTGACGTGCTCATGTCGGCCTGTCCAGGTCAAGATCACGGCAGAGGCGTGCCTGAGAAGCACAAAAGGTTCGCCTTGTCAGGCTTCCTTGCTATCCGCCCCAAGCTCCGCCAAAGTCCGCTGGAACGCCGATTCAAGGGGGTGTGGGATGAGAAGGTCCTGGCGTGCTGCTGCACCGCTCACGCTGATCCTGGTGAGCCTGTCACCGTTGCCGGCCGAGGCGTCCCACACCTCGCTGAGTTGCACGAGTGCGCTCGACCTGGCTATCTCACCTGGGCTTTCCATGACACCCAGCAAAGGCACCTTCTCGACCGTGGGAAAGTCCGGCCCTCTTGAGTGCACGGGAATTCTGCAGGGGCATGAGGTCAGCGGTATCGGTTCACTCGGTATCCAGGGAAATTACGGTCAGGGCACCACATCAGGGGACACCTGTTACCTCGAAGCCGGCACTGGGGAGTATTCCCTTACCCTCCCGACCCGGGGCGGGACGATAAGGGAATCAGGGAGTCTCGCCGAATTCTTAGGCCCCGCACGTGAGGGTTCAATCGGCCTTGCAAGCGAACAAACGAATTGGGCGGGAAGATTCGGGTTTTCGCCCACGCAGGGGGACTGTCTGTCCACTCCCATCACGGCGGCCCAGATCAACCTGCAGCTCGAGGGACGCCACGGCAGCGATCAGGAATCGGGCCTCGCCGACATTGAATCCCTCGGAGTGTCGGCAGCCGAGAACGTGAGCGCTGAAGGGCAGCTACCGGGCGCTGTCGCCGAGCG
>JALZEO010000072.1 GCA_030862025.1 Actinomycetota bacterium
AGCCTGCAGAGGCTGCCCCGGTGCAACCTCACCGGCGACCACCCGCGCGCGGTGCACGATGAGCCGCTCGATCGGCGACTGCGTATCGAGTACCTCGACGCGGCCGGTGGGAGTCTCGAGCACGCCGCGGTCCCCGACCTGTCCCCCACCCTCAGCGTAGAACGGGGTCGTCGGCAAGACGATTTCGATCTCGTCACCCTCGCCCGCCTCCGCGGTGAGACCGCCGGGAGTCAGCAGCGCGCCCACGCGAGTGTCGCTGGCGGTTGTGTCGTAGCCGACGAAGCGCGTCTCCCCGACGGTCTGGGCCGCTTCCCGGTAGACGTCGACACCGACCCCCTCGCCCCCGCGTCGGAGCGAGGCACGGGCACGCTTGCGCTGCTCCTCCATGAGACGATCGAAGGTGGCACGGTCGAGATCGAGTCCGGCCTCGTCGACGATCTCGAGCGTGAGGTCGACGGGAAAGCCGTACGTGTCATGCAGTCGGAAAGCGGCGTCGCCGGGAAGCGTGTCCGCCCCTGAGGCCTTGGCCTCTGCGAGAGCCTCCTCGAGAATCCCCAGTCCCTGACGCAACGTACGCGTGAACTCAGCCTCCTCGGCGGCGACCACGCGGGTCACGAGCTCCCGTTGCTCGGCGAGTTCGGGGTAGCCCGGCAACATGATGTTGATGACCCGATCGACCATGGCTGGCATGACCGGGGGTACATCAGCGTCTTCTCCCGGCCCGGCCCCTTGGATCAGTCGGGCGTGGCGGATGGCCCGACGCAGCAAACGTCGCAGCACATACCCTCGCCCCTCCTTCGCGGGCAGCACACCATCGGAGATGAGGAACGTCGCGGTACGGGCGTGCTCGGCGAGGATGCGCAGCGAGATGTCGGTGGCGGAGTCATCACCGTACGCGGCGTCCGTCAGGTCCTGGGCACGTTCGAGAATCGGGGCCAGAACATCGGTGTCGTAGACGGTGGCGACCTGCTGCTGTAGCAGCGCCATGCGCTCGAGGCCCATGCCGGTGTCGACATTCTGCTGCGGCAGTCGACCGGTGATGTTGCCCGCGTCGTCCTGCAGGAACTCCATGAACACGAGGTTGTAGTACTCGAGGTAACGCTCGTCGTTGCGCGCCGGTCCTCCCGACTCGCCGTACTCTGGACCACGGTCGAAGTTGAGCTCTGTGCACGGCCCA
The DNA here is from genome assembly GCA_030862025.1 of Actinomycetota bacterium. GTDB lineage: Bacteria > Actinomycetota > Nitriliruptoria > Nitriliruptorales > JAHWKO01 > JALYGD01. The sequence goes on from JALZEO010000072.1 coordinate 1,178, forward strand.
CAGGGACCGGCCACACCCATCGACCAGAAATTGTCCTTCCCGCCCATGGGCTGGATGTGCGAGCGGGGAAGGTCCGTCTCGCTCTCCCAGAACTCGGCGGCGTCTTCGTCGTGCTCGTACACCGTTGCCCAGATTCGCTGTGGGTCGAGGCCGAACGGTCCCGTCGACAGCTCCCACGCCCAGCGGATGGCCTCGCGCTTGAAGTAGTCGCCCCACGAGAAGTTGCCGAGCATTTCGAAGAACGTGAGGTGTCGGCGCGTGCGGCCGACGTTGTCGATGTCCACGGTACGGGCGCACTTTTGGAAGCTCGTGCCCCGCGGCACCTCGGCCTTCGCATCACCCAGAAAGTACGGCTTGAACGGCACCATCCCGGCGTTCGTCAGCAGCAGGGTCGGGTCGTTGGGAATGAGCGACGCGGACGGGTAGCGACGATGCCCGCGCTGGGTGAAGAAGTCGAGGAAGGTCTCGCGGATGGTGACGGCGTCCACGGCTACCTCCGACGGCTCGCGCCGCCCGTGGTTCCGTGCTCCGAGCGCGACTTGCGGCTAGCACCCCGCCTGGCGGCCTCGCGCACCGAGGGTACGTTGAATTCGCGGCGCAGGTCGGCCTCACGCTCGGCGGCGCTGCGTCCACCCTCCTCGAGTGCGGCCTTGAAGCGGTCGCGCAGGTTGCTGGCGGCGCGTGACGTCTGGGCGGCGAGGCTGCTGGGGGCAAGGCGAGCGGTGGCGCGATCGACGCGCCGCATGAGGATCGCACCGACGGCGAGCCCGGCGCCCACCCCGAACAGTGCCAGGCCAACGGTGGCCGCTACTCGCCGCATGTCACTCCCTCAATCTCTTCAGGCCACGTCGCGCGCCCGCGGCAAAGGCGGCCACCTTGACGAGGGGGTTCGAGACGGTCGCCTGGAGCAGACCCACCATGTTGTCCGCCCTCGCCGTGATCGACTGGACGCCCGCAACGATCGCATCGACCCGTGCCAGCTCGACATTGACGCCGCTGACCGTCTCGCCCAGGCTCCCCAGGAGGGGGACGGTCTCGCGCGTCACGCCCTCGACGAACGCGGTGAGCTGGGAGATGAGTCGGAACACGTTCAGGAGGACGATGCACACCACGACCACAAGCAGCCCCCAGAAGGCTGCTGCGATCATCCAGGCCCAGTCCGAACCGCTCACGAGACGCCTCCCATCCCTTGCTCCCGCGCCGACGCGCGGCGCCACGCCGCCACGCGACGGGCGATCTCCGCCTCGTCCCCCCGCCGGGTCGGCTCGTACAAGATCCTGCCGACGAGCGCGTCGGGCAGGTGCTGCTGTGGTACGAAGCCACCCGGATAGTCGTGAGCGTACTGGTAGCCGACACCGTGCCCAAGCTTGCGAGCAGCCGCGTAATGGGTATCTCGGAGGTGGGTGGGGACCGCCGCGTTGCCGTGCTCCGCGAGAGCACGGTCCGCTCCCTGCAGGGCACGGGTCACCGAATTTGATTTCGGTGCGGTCGCGAGCGCGATGGCGGCCTGCGCGAGGGCGAAACGTGCCTCGGGGAGTCCGACCTTCTCCAGCGCTTCGAAGGCGGCGACGGCGAGCGGCAGGGCCGCGCGGTCGGCGAGACCGATGTCCTCGCTCGCGAGTATGACCATGCGGCGGGCGAGGAAGCGGGGATCCTCTCCGGCGGCGAGCATGCGCACCAGCCAGTAGACCGCGGCATCGGGATCGCTGCCGCGAAGGGACTTGATGAACGCTGACACCTGGTCATAGTGCTGATCGCCACTGCGGTCGTAGCGCCAGCGGCGCGAGGTGAGCGCCCCGAGGACGTCCTGGGAGGTGAGCTCCAACGCGGCCTCATCCGGCACACCGCCAGCCACCTCGACCGCGGTTTCGAGCGCGGTGAGGGCGACCCGAGCGTCCCCGTCTGCGGCTGCGACCAGGTGACGCCTCGCTTCCTCCTCGAGCGTGGCGCGACCCCCGAATCCGTGCACGCAGGCTCTGCGGACGATCTCGGAAACCGCCTCCTCGTCGAGCGCCTCGAGGCGGACCAGACGGCAGCGGGACAGCAGCGGCGCGGTAAGCTCGAAGTAGGGGTTCTCGGTGGTCGCGCCGACGAGGACCAGCCAGCCGTTCTCTACCGCAGGCAGCAGCGCGTCCTGCTGCGACTTGTTGAAGCGGTGGAGTTCGTCGATGAACAGAACGGTGCGTCGAACGCCGAGCCTGGCCCGCGCCGCCTCGATCACCCGGCGTACGTCCTTGACCCCGGCGCTGGTCGCGCTCAGCTCTTCCCAGGCGGCGTCGGTCGCATGCGCGATGACCGAGGCGAGGGAGGTTTTGCCGCTTCCGGGCGGACCCCAGAGAACCACCGAGCCGAGTTCGTCACGCTCGATCAGTGTCCTCAGGGCCGTTCCGGGGCCGAGGACCTTGTGCTGCCCCATGTACTCGTCGAGCGTCCGCGGCCGCAACCGGGCAGCGAGTGGTGCCTCGCTCCCCGGGTGCAGGGCCGGGGAGTCGAGCGCCGGCGGGTCGGTCGGGGCGTCGAAAAGTGGCTCCATGATGAGACACTAGCGACATCGCCTCGGTTGACGTCGACGGCCCCTCTTTGCACCCGCGACGGCGCACGGAGGGGCGAGGGTCGCGTGGCCAGGGGACAGGTCGAGCCGATGGTTATCCGCCGCCCCGCCGATTCTCGGAAGCCTCATTGTCGCAGTCCGAACATACGATCGAAAGATGAGAGAGATCGTTGCGGCGGCTGGGGCGCTGACGCAGGCGCTGAAGGGATTCGACCCTCGTCGGCTGTCGGGCTCGGCAGCGGTCGAATTGGTCGAGGTGCTGGCTGGGGT
>JALZEO010000085.1 GCA_030862025.1 Actinomycetota bacterium
CGCATGAGTTGCGCGTTCACGACCTCCCGGTCGCTCGTGGCGGTTGCCCAACGCTCCGTCGCAGGTTCGTTGCGGCGTAGGACGAGCGCCTCGATGTGAAACGGGTCGTAGATGTCGACCACGATGGGCAGGTCGGATTGTGCGATCTCCGGGTACAGGAAAAGGGTGAAGCCCTGTATCACGGCTACGTCGGCCCAATCGAGCAGCGAGCCGAGCCGCTGCGAGGAGAGGTGGACGACTCGGAAACCGTCATGCGCGATCTCCGGCCTTGTGAAGCAGGCGAGGGTGACGTCGTGTTCCTTTGACAGCGTCCTCGCCATCTCCCAGGCTCGGATGGCCGGGCCGGCCATCTTCGGGCCGACGGTATCGGCGGTGATGATGAGCACATGCTGGCGCGCTGTGACTTGCGAGATGAGGTCGAAGGTGTCGACGCAGGCTTGGAAGACGGCGAGGAAGGTGGCGTCGGGGACGTTCGGCAGGACTGGTTGGCGGAACAGCCGCAGGATGGCTCGATCGTCCCGCCTTCGCCGCGACTGCACGAACGTCCGCTTCTCGCGTAGCGGCTCGAGCCACAGCCCGAAGTCCCGCAGCGCCGCGAGGTGCGCGCCGGTGAGCGGCGCGACGTGTGGCTGAGGTTCCTCGGCTTTCTCACTTGTGATGCGGTAGTCGCCCAGATCGCTGTCAGTGTCGAAGAACCCGCGCAGCAGCGCGAGGATCACCGAGGCGGGGAGGGTGCGGGCGAGCAAGTCGTCCCCATAGTTCTTGAAGATGGTCGCGAGGGCGTTGCGTTCGAGCAGGTACCGCTCGCGGGGGTAGCCGAAGCGCTCGATCGTGCCGTGGTGGCGGTGGTAGAGGACCGAGGTCGGGACGAACCACACCTCGTGGCCCATCACCCACAGCCGCCATCCGTAGTCAAGGTCCTCGAAGAAGGCGAAGAAGTCGGGGTCGAAACCTCCGACGTCGAGGAAGATCTCCCGCGTCGTGGCCAGTGACGCGCCGGTCACGAACAGGGTCGGACCTTGGCGCAGGTCCTCCGGGGGGGCCTCGCCCCTGTGGGCGGCGAAGCCGTGGCCGTAGAACGCGGCTTCCCCACCGGCGAAGTCGACGCTGTCTCCCCGATCGTCGAGGACGAGCCCGCCGGTGCAGGCGACCTGGTCGAACATGACGAGCGGCTTACAGAGCTCCCGCAACCAGTCGGGGTCCGCGACCGCGTCGTTGTTGACGAGTGCCAGCACGTCGCCCGTCCCGGCGCGGGCCCCCTGGTTGACGGCTGGCGCGAACCCGGTGTTGGTCGTGTTGATCAGGATCTGGACCTGCGGGAAACGCTCGCGGACGAGCTCGACGGAGCCGTCCGTGCTCGCGTTGTCGACCAGGATGAGCTCGACCCGGTCCTGTGGGTAGCGTTGTCCCAAGAGCGAGGCGAGACACGGCTCGAGATAGTCGCGACCGTTGTAGTTCACGACGACGATCGTCACGGTCGGGAGGGACGGTGGAGGCATTGGACTTTCCTGAGCAACGGCCAGCGCGAGGGGCGGCGAGGTCCGCGACAGCATAGGCCCCGGGTCGGCCTCTTCCGTCATGCGCCCACCCGACGCCGTCCCGCACCTCCTTGCCCCTCCGCGGTGATGCGTGCTACTTCAGCTGGGGTGTCGACGGGGACATCATCCCGTCCCCGTCGCCGGATACACCCAGCCCCGTGCGGATCTCACTCCGAGCGCACCTCGCAGGGCCTCGCCCGAGAACCACCGCACGACCGGAGCGCCGGTCTGGTCGGTGCCCTCCACTCTGACGCCATCGGGGTTGGTGCCCGGGTCGGAGCCATCCGCGGCTGTAGGGCGCCCACCTCCCCCACGCGTCACGATGGTGAGCGAACCGAACTTCGCGAGCCCGAAGCGGGCCGCGAGATCGCGGTCGGTGAAAGCTGCCGTCCAGCGCCAGTGGGGGTCCTTTCCAGTCTGCTCCCAGCGAGAGGTGTCGACCGCTGCGAGATAGGCGACGTCGCCCGAGCCCCAGACGTCGCGAGCGCTCTCGCTCGATCCTCCAGTGGTCGCCGAGTAGAAGGCGTCGGCTGTGCGGTCGCCGTGACGGAGGACGAGCTTGGCCGTGGCATTGACCGCCGACACCCAGGCGGGCGCGCTGCTCTCGTGACCCCAACCGACCCAATTCTGGTCTCGGGTCGTGGCATAGAGGTCGAAACATCTGCAGGCGCCGCGGCTTCCAGTGGTGCGCAGCAACGCGAACGAGCGGGCGGCTACCGCTTGCGCCTTCAGCGACTCGGCGGGCCACGAGGAGGGCACCTCGTCGAGTCCCCAAAGGTAGCGTTCCATGCCCGTGGACCCGCCACCGGGACCGATGAACTCGATCACGGACAGACCCCAGCGGGTGCCCGCCTGGGAGTCGAAGATCGTGTGACCCCAGCGCGAGCGGCGGTTTACCTCGGGGAAGAATGCGACGGCCGGCTCGTGTAAAGCCCGGATGACGGTGAACTGGTCGCCGCCCGTCCAGTGTTGGGGGGACCCGTCTGAGCCCGTGTAGTCCATGACGAAGGCGCCGTTGGGAAGCGCCGACAGCACCCGCTTGGACCCGGGCGCCTGTTCGCTGCCTGGGAACCCGACGCAAGTGCCCGAGCACTCCCAGCGGATGGCGCCACCCTCGGCAACGAGGCTTGCTGGGCCCGGGATCAGGTCATGGAGTCAGACTCGCACGCTGTCGGGCATCGTCCATGCTTGGACCCGCGTGCCTGGGTAGTAGGTCCCGAGGATTGTCTGGTACGAACACCCCAGCAGCGCCGCTCCTCGGGCTCCGTACTGGCTCATTCCCACCCCATGGCCGAAGCCTCCGCCGGCGAGGGCGATCACGGCGTCGGAGGGGACCTGGCGCCAATCGGGTTCGAACCCGTCGTCGGCACCTCCGGCCGGGCCGCATGCGGCTCCGTAGGCGGCGGGGGTTGAGACGAGGAGTGACCCGGCAAGCACAAGGACCGCCAGTGCGGCGGTGAGCGCGACTCCCGCGCGGCTGTGCAAGGGTCATCTCGATTCGCAGCTTGCCCAGTGAGCGGCGCTCCGCAGGAGCGACGCGA
>JALZEO010000009.1 GCA_030862025.1 Actinomycetota bacterium
CCTCGAGGGGTCTGAGGTTGGTGGGCTGGAGGGGGGACGTGACAGATCCGTTGTCGACAGCGCGGGGGGTGGGGACGTCATCGTGATGATTCGCTGGGTCAGACGGGGGCGTGGGATGGAATGACGACTGGATGAGGGGGTCGTCGTGCGCGTCGCGAGCTGGCGCGGTCCGAAGGGTGCGAGTGGAACCTCGTGGGGCCGCTTGCGACGACGGACGCTCCATGGTCGCGAGGGGTTCGGGGTCACGACGGGTGGAGGTGACCGGAGCCGTGTCGCGACGTTCCGGGGCAGGATGTGCTTCCTCGGCGAGATCGGGTTCGAGTGGAGCGGGATTTGGTTTGACCGTGATGACGACTTGAAGGGAGCGCCCCGCAGCTCTGCTCAGGGCCTCTCGCAGGTGGTCGCCACAACGGACGTCGAGCCATTCCCGAGCGAACGTGTGAGGCGCGGCGAGGACCACGGTGTCGTGGCTGAAGCCGACGGGACGAGTTGCTGACAACCAACGGCGCTGCGCGGGAGAGGTGATGGTGGCGGTGAGGCTCGACAGGCTCTCGTCCCACAGGCTTGATAGATCGAACACTGTCGAGTCTGCCACGGCAGCTCCTTCCCTGAGCCTCGGGCTAGAAGCCCGAGCGCGGACTCGCGTCGCTCACGTGTCAGGGTGAAGCGAAGTGGCCCCCTCGTCCACAGAGATGTCCACATCTGTGGATAGAACGGTCGCTCCCCCCGGTTCTTCTCTAGGTTGTGATGGTGGGGAAGGCTTTGGACGCAGCACGTTCGTTCGTAGCGTTAGTCTTACGGAGCCCGTCGATCTCGCGTCGCTCCAAAGCGGACGGCGCGGGATGCTGCCGGTTTGACGCTCCCGTGAGGGTGTCCCGACGAGGTGGACGGGCGCGTTCAGCGAACAGTCTCGACCTCCTTGAGCGCATATCGCGCGATCCACCTACGCTACGTGATGAAACCGCACGACTTGGTAGTGCAGCGCCGGGACCGTAGTCGCTGTTGGGCCGTTGCGTCGATCCCGAGATGTGGCGATGTCCTCGCACCGCACGTTTCCCGCGCCGTCCGCACACCCACCGCATCGCGGTCAGGTACGAGCAACGGCGGGTAGTTGAGACACACGAGGGAAGCCCAGGAGGCGATGAGGTGGAGTGGTTTGACCACCCGGGTGACCCCTCCTTACACTCGTCGAGCACATCTTCGACGGCCCGTGCACCGGTTGTGGTGTCGCCTGCCCGCGACCGACGACTGCGTGTTCCCTGCAACTCGGGAGGGCAGCTCGCGTGAAGCGAACGTTTCAACCGAACAATCGCCGGCGTGCTCGAAAGCACGGGTTCCGGGTGCGGATGCGCGTACGGGCCGGGCGGGCGATTATCAAGGCGCGGCGCAAGAAGGGCCGGGCCCGGCTGTCCGCCTAGATTGGATGGCGACCGCATCGTGGTGACGCTGGCCCCTCTGCGCAGCAGCAGGCAGATAGCTGCAGTGCTGCGCTCGCACAACCGGCGAGGTGGAGAACGCGTTGTATTGCATGCTCGGTCTGTGAGCCCTGAAAACGCTCCACGGCTGGCGGTGGTTGCGTCGCGGAGGGTGGGTAGTGCGGTTGCCCGCAACCGCGCGAAGCGCCTCGTTCGCGAGGCCGCTCGCGGGCTTGGTTGGAAGCGAGGAACGGATATCGTCGTTGTTGCTCGGAGGGAATGCGCAGGCAGTCGGGCCCAGGAAGTGGCGGCCGAACTCGCTGTTCTCGGGCAGGCACTCGACGTGATTGAAGATCCATGAGCGCAGGCATGGAGCGCTCCGGCGTCGCCGTGGCGCCTCTGGCGTCGACGGGCCCGGGCGAAGGCGTCGCAGGGCCAGGCGGAGTTCATCCCCGTTCGTTGCTGACTCGTCTGCTGCTGTTTGTCATCGAGGCGTGGCGGTGGACGTCTCCGATGCGGGTGCCACGTTGTCGCTTCGAGCCGTCTTGCTCCATCTACGCCAGGGAGAGCATTAACCGGTACGGGGCGGCGCGGGGCGTTTGGCGCGCCGTTCGTCGCATCGCTCGCTGTCACCCGTGGAATCCCGGTGGCGTAGATCCAGTGGACTAAGGAGTCCGGTTGCTTTTCTTTGTCGCCCAATCCAATCCTCTCTCGAGCGTCTGGCAAGGACTGCTCGACATCATCGCCGGCGGCCTGAGCCTCCTGCAGGGGGCTTTCGAACCCGTGTTCGGCGCGCACTCGTGGGGTTGGGCCATCATCGGTCTGACCGTGGTGATCCGCGTGCTGCTCCTGCCGTTAGCCATCAAGCAGACCCGCAGCATGCGGGCGATGCAGGCACTGCAGCCGAAGATCCGTGCAATCCAGAAGAAGTACAAGACGAGCCGCGAGGACCTGCGTCGCGACCCGACAGGCTACCGACAGCGCAAGCAGAAGATGAACGAGGAGGTGATGGCGCTCTACCGCGAGCATGGGGCGAACCCGGCGGCCGGTTGCCTGCCTCTCGTCTTGCAGGCACCGATCTTCTTTGCACTATTCGTGGTGCTCCGGGACGACCCGCACCTGACGGATGCGCCTTTCTACGTCTTCAGTCCTCTCAGTGAAGCCGCGAACGCAGACGTGTGGGGCTGGGTGCTCATCGTGCTCATGGCGGGCACGATGTTCTATACGCAACGGCAGATGATGGCGCGAATGCCACGTGCGGAAGGAACCCAGGCCCAGCAGCAGAAGCTGATGCAGTACGCCATGCCCGTTTTCCTGGCGTTGTTCGCGCAGGGGCTGCCAATCGGGGTGCTGGTCTACTGGGTGACGACGAACCTGTGGCAGCTGGGGCAGCAGGCGTTGATCATCCGGGAGGTGCAGGCCCATCCGGGGCAGGTCGCTGCGGGCGTCGAGACGAGTCCCAACGGACAGGTACGCGAGTCGAAGGGGGTGCCAGAGGCGCGCAGAGCTGAGGTGAAGAAATCCGGTTCGAAGAAGGGGAGCTCGAAGAAGGTGAGCCCGAAGAAGCCAGGCGCGAAGAAGCCAGGCGCGAAAAATACATCCAGGCCCTCCGCCAGCGACAGTCGTAGCGGCAAAGAGGGGCACCTGCCCTCCCGGCCGCGAGGTTCGAAGGGTAAGAGGTCACGCTAGGAGACGTTGGGGATGACGAGAAGGCTGAACGTCGACGCGGACTCACTGGAGGAGGCGCTTCGCCGCCTGCTTGCCGAGCTTGCGGGAACGAGCGAAGAGGAAGTGAACGTCAACATCGAGGCCCAAGGGCAGTACCTGGAACAACTGGGGACGGTTCGGCTCGATGTGGAGATCGGGCCAGTGGAGCCCCCTCCGGCGAGTGTCACGGAAGACTTAAAGGCCGAAGAGGACGAGGAGGAGGACGACGACGAGCCCGCGGTAACGGTCGATCAGCTTGACGAGGAGGCTGATGCCGCCGCGGATTTCCTTGAAGGGTTACTGGACGCCATGGACCTGCCTGGAGACATCCAGATCCGAGTCCACGAGGATCACGCTGAGGTAGAGATCGTTAACGTCGGGAGCGGACGGCTGATCGGTCGACGCGGCCAGACCCTCGACGCGATCCAGGAACTCATGCGCTGCGCCCT
>JALZEO010000093.1 GCA_030862025.1 Actinomycetota bacterium
GCGAATGCGGGCCCGAACTCCTCCGCGGCCCCATAGATGACTGGCCGCTGCAGGTTCAGGACGGCGTCCTCGTAGCCGAGCCGCATCACTTCGTCGAATCCGCCGGCGGGCAGGCGGGAACCGCTCATCGGCAGCCCCAGATAGATGCGCCAGGCGTCGAGACCGTCGAGCGGCACCGCTGCCGCGAACGCGGCCTCCGTGCGCGGAGGGTCCATGAGGTGCCATGCGACAACCACCGGCGCGGACGGTCTCGGCCCGTTCGCCGGCGGCACGGCGACGAACGGCACGCCAGCCGCCTCCCCCGTGATCGCTGTCGAAGCGCCGGTGCCGCGATGGGAGTGGGTGAGCATGTGTCCTTGCCTTCGTCTATTGGACGCCGTCCAAACTAGCTGGACGCTGTATGGTATGCAAGGTGAACGGTTCACGGACTCCCGGTCAGCGCGCCGGTCTCACCCGCGCTGCCGTGCTCGCCGGGGCGCGTGACCTGCTCGCCGAGCGCGGCCTCGAGGCACTCACGATGCGAACGCTCGCCGCACGTCTGGGTGTGAGACCGAACGCCCTTTACAGCCATGTGACCAGCAAGAGCGCGCTCCTTGACGATCTGCTCGACGAGCTCCTCGCCGAGGTCGAGGCACCCCCTCCTGACCTCGACAATCCGAGCGCCGGCCTGCACAGGCTGATGGCCTCGACCTACGATGTCCTCCTCACCCACCCTGACCTGGTACCCCTCTACCTCGCGCGCCGAGGCGCTCGAGGTCCGAACGCCCAGCGCCTCGGCGACATCATGCTCGCCCTGCTGGCCAGGGCAGGCGTGACGGGAGACGACGCCCGCGAGGCCCGGCGCGTTCTCATCGTCTACACGATCGGGTTCGCCGCCTTCGTGACGAGCCCACCTTTGGAGCCCAGCGGCCCCGTCACACCCTCCGTCGAAGAGTTCGTGGACAACTTCCACGCCGGCCTGGGTTGGCTCCTGGCGGGCATCACCGCGCCCTAGCCCGCCGATTCGGACGAGCGGGAGCGTCCGATGCCGAGAACTCCGGATGCTCCGACGCCGGACGTGAAGCAGGCTCCGTGAGCCTCAGCGTCCCCCTCGGTCCCTGACCGGCACCCGGTCGAAGGTGGCGAGACGCGCTGACCAGCGCCGTCACGGCAGTATCCAGGTGCACGCTTACTGCTCGAGTCGGCGCATCATCAACCAGCTCTCCACGCGCTCGCCGCCCCTGGTGTCGAGGTCGAGGACCCTCTCGATCGACTCGAAACCGGCCTTACGGTAGCTGCGGATCGCGACGTCATTATTCAGATCGACCGTCAGGGCGACCGCCGAGGCTCCGTGGGCCGTGTGGAGATGTCGGCACAACAGGTCCAACGCCTTGGGTCCGAGCCCCCGCCCGGTCTCGCTCGCCTCGCCGACAAAGATGTCCATGCCCCAGGTGTGGGGGTCGAAGGGGATACCGACCTCCCGAGCTTCATCCGCGTAGGAGCTCCAACGATAGAACTGGATGAACCCTACGGGCATGCCGTCGCGTTCGATGAAGCACGCCGTCGAGGGGGCGTCGGGAAGGGTATCGGGACGGTATTCCTCCCGAGCCGCGCTGAGGTCGAGCGGCGGCAAATCCGGGTCCCACCAGTGACGCACGTGCGGTTGGTTCCGCCAACTCACCATGAGGCGGTAATCATCGTCGTCGTCACGCATGCGACGTATCGCGACGTCGCCCTCGGCTACCACGGTCTCCCGGTTGACCGTGCCAGCCTCTCCGGCCCGCGCCTCACGGCCGCTGTTCGAGCTCCCAGCTGTGGCTCCCATCCGGCTCTCTCCTTCTCGAGTGGGCGCTGGTCCCTCAACCGCGGGCATACCAGGCATGAGCACCGCCAGCGCTTACGCGAAGCGGGCCAGGGCCTGCAGCATCGGCCGGGTCGGAATCCAACGCGGGAATGGGTCGAAGTGCTCGATTCGGTCGAAACTGAATCCCGCCTGTCGGATCGCCTTGGCGATGTCGCGATTGGGATGGCAGCCGGCCATCACCCGTGCCCACAGCGGCGTGATGCGGTCCTGCCAGTGCGCGAGCTGACCCTTCCCACGGACGTGTTCGAGCACGACCAGGCGCCCGTCGTTCCTGAGTACACGCCGCGCCTCCGCGAGGGCGCGATTGACGTCGTCGACCGTACAGAGTGTGCAGGTGAAGACGACGACGTTGAAACTGCCGTCGGCGAACGGCAACGACTCAGCCGCCGCGTCGGCGAGCTCGACTGGGACGCGAGCGTGGGGCAGCTTGGCTAGCATCCGACTGCGCATTGCCGGATCGGGCTCGGACGCGACGAGCCGGGCCGGTGGGCGGAAGTGCCGCAGGTTGGCGCCCGTTCCGGCTCCGACCTCGAGGACCTCACCAACGAGGTCGCCGAGCAATCCGGCTCGGCGCGGGCCCAGGATTTCGCGCTCGAGCGGCCGGGTGAGGTGGTCGTAGACGGCCGCGAACAGCGGGTGGCGGGGGCTCGCAGCTTCGAGTGAAAGCATGGCCTACTCCAAACGAGTGTGCGCGTTCCTGGTCATGGTCTGGGCGGGCCGCAACAAGGCACGCTCCGACCAAGCCCACTGCTTGCGGACGACGAAGCGGCGCTCGAGTACGCATCCGCGCAGGCTGAGCGGATGAACTCGGACGACACCCGATGTTGTGACTCATCGCGGACCTGACCTCGCTGAGAAAGGTCAACGAGTTCGTAGGCCCGACCCACTGGGCCGAGGTGGGTAAGGCTGACGGTGAAAGAGTATATAGTGTTCTACTACACATTGAGACGGGTAATTGGCTTCCATTGATCCTCTGGTGGCCCTCGATAAGGTCTTCGAGTTGGCCGGCACACTGGGCGAGCTGATGCTGCTCTCCCTCGCCGAACGTGATCTGACCCCAGCCCGCGCCGAGGTCCTCCTCGTACTGCGTGGGAGCGGTCCGGTTGTGCAGCGGAGGCTCAGCCAGGCGCTGCGCTGCACCCCCCGCCATGTCACGAACCTGGTAGACGACCTTGAGGCCGCAGGGCTCGTAGTTCGTCGCCCTCACCCCACGGATCGACGGGCGACCTTGGTCGAACTCACCGAACGTGGAGCGGCAGTCGCAGCGAGGCTGGCCACAGAGCGACGAGACGCGGCTCACGCCCTACTCGGTGACGTGCCGGCAGACGACCTCGCCACCTTCGTCGCCGTCGCCGACCAGGTGCTCGAGCGTGTCGAGGCGACGCGCTCCCCGCAGGCCCCACGAGACCGCGCGGATCCAGAAGCAAGCGGCGGCTAGGTGCCTGCGACGGTGAACGTGTCGCCCTCGCGGGCCGGGGTGATCTCGAGCTGAGGTCGGCTCGGCCATCGGGAGACGTTCCAGAGGCGGTCGAGTTCATCGTCGGTACGCCACGGGTCGTGGTGAAACGCCACGAGGTGGCGCGCCACGACGAGTTGCGCAAATGCGACGGCATGGGTGACAGCGCTGTGTCCCCAGCCCACCTTGGCCGCGTACTCCTCTTGGGTGTATTGGGCGTCGTGGATGAGCAAGTCAGCGTCCAGGCTCAGGTCGGCACCCGATGTCCACTCGCGGCTTGTCGGAAAGGCTTGGCAGCCCAAGGCAGGCTCGTGGTCGGGTAGATAGGCCAGCGTGCCCTCCCCGTCGGTGAGCCGGTAACCGACAGCAAGACCTGGATGACAGATCAGGTCGGCGGTGACCTCCATCCCTGGTAGCTCGAAGGTGGAGGGCGCCACGCCGTGCAACACCAACTGCGAGGGCAGGTCCGGCAGCCGTACCGGGAACAGCGGCGGGTTGAGATAGCGGCTGAGGCGCGCCCGCAGATCAAACATCGCCGTTGCCGGTCCCCAGAGGTGCACTTCAACGTCCGGCTGATAGAGGGGGGCGAAGAACCCCAGTCCCAGGATGTGGTCCAGATGTAGATGAGTGAGCAACACGTCAATGCGTTCGACCGGACCGACGTGGTCCCCCAGCCGGCGCAGTCCGCTTCCGGCGTCCAACACCACGAGGCCCCCGTCCTGCGGTCGGACCTCCACGCATGAGCTGTTCCCCCCGTAGCGGACGGTTTCGGGTCCGGCGGAAGGAAGCGACCCTCGAGTGCCCCAGAGCGTCACCTTCACGGCGCAGGCTCCTCCCAGAAGAAGGCAATCGCGCCCAGGAACCGGCCAGTCCCACCTTCCAGCGGGAGTGCCGTGACCGCTATGTCGCGTCGCACGCCATCCAGTCCCCGGATGGTCAAGCTTCGGTGAGTCGGTTCGCGCTTCTCCAGTGCGATTACGAGCGGAAGCTCACTCGGCGTCACCGGGGGAGGATCGTCGTCCACCTCCCTGAAGACGACGCTCCACTGCTCGACTGGCATTTCACCAGTCTCCTCGTAACGCTGGCCGAGCAGTCGCTCGGCCGGCTCGTTGTAGAAGAGCAGGTTGCCCATCGGATCGACGAGAAAGATCGGCAGCGCGAGGTGGCTGGCAAGGCGCTTGGCCAGGATGACCTCGATCGGGTGCTGCGTCACGGCCCCCCCTCCTTCACCAGTTTCCCCGCAGTCTCCCTCAGTCCCCGGGCGAAAGCCTCGTGTCCCCAGACCTACAGAACGACCATCGCGACAGATTGGGCAAAGGGATCCAGTCGTCCCCGGGGAAGACTCCACCGGCAACGACCGGTCGAGCGCCTGGAGCGGCATAAGAGACAGGCCATTCCAGAGCAGGGTGGGTTTGTCGAGCGGTCGGGATGGCCGGATTCGAACCGGCGACCTCCACGTCCCGAACGTGGCGCGCTAACCAAGCTGCGCTACATCCCGAGGGAAAAGCGCGAGGGTACCCCACCCGCTCAGCCCTGCGCACCGCCCACGTCCTACTCCCGCCGCTCCTACAAAGCACCGCTCACTGGGCAACCTCTGGGGTGTCAGCAGCTTGACTGCTGATGCGCCCCTGGTGCCCACCGGACCATCGCCTGCGCCGCTTGCCCTGTGAGGGCCACTGTGAGTTGTGCGAGGTTCGGTGG
>JALZEO010000094.1 GCA_030862025.1 Actinomycetota bacterium
ATCGAGAACCTCATCAATACGTGGCTCGCAGCGGCCCAAGCCCAGCTAAGGGTCACCGGCGCGCTCGGCAGGCTCGAGGAAGGCCTGCGGAAGGCCAAGGAGATGGGCGACCGGTTGGGCGAAGGCGAGATCCTCGTGCATCGTGCGGTCATCCTTGCCTCCCAAGAGAAGCCGGACTGGGAGGCGGCCTGGCGGGACCTGGAGGAGAGCGCAGAGATCCTCGAGCGGGTGGAGGCCCGCCCCTACCTCGCCCGAACCCTCATTGAGCATGCGCGGCTCCTGCGCTGGGCTGGCCGATTCGAGGAGAGCGAAGAGCAGTCACGCCGCGCTGCCGAGCTTTACCGGGAGATGGGAATTTCGCCTCCCAATGACGGCTAGCCATCCTCACGACGGACTCCACGGTGCGGGCGTGCAACGTTCGAGGTGAGAGGGATAGTTGTGCAGGACTTTCCGCCTCCGTGAGCACGCCCGTACCGCCCCACGAACTCACGGGTCGCCGCGAGCGACAATCGCCGATCCTGGCAGGTCCAGGCCCAGGCCAACCTTCTGATAGCGGCTGTACTCGGCAGGCGTAGGTATCAGGCGACCGGCCCGGCGACCCGCTAACGAGTTGGGCGCACCGCTCGTCGGTCTCGGACGAGCGGGACGACGACACCGGCTGAACTACCTGCCCGAGCACGATGAACGGCATCCCTGCGAAGGTCAGCCACGTTGCCAGCCCCGGCGCCCACCTGGGGGTTCCTCACGGACCCCACCGGCCCTGAGGTAGGAGCCGACACCGATGGACTGAAAGCACGTGCTTGAGAAGGATGCTCTTGCTGGCAGCGCTGACGACGGCCCTGCCGCTGCTTTCTGGGGCTAGGAGACGGGAGGCTCGTCGTTTCTGAAGCTCAAGACGAGGCGGTGACTCGATCCGCTGATCGGAGGGTGGTCGAGCGGCTGGTGTCGTTTCAGGTCGTCAACCACAACCGCTCTGCCACAACATGGCAGTGCCAGGGGGACGGCGCGACCTACACGATCCACGGGTCGCTCGTCGGCCTCGCCGGCGTGCAGAACGGACGGATCGACGCGCGTCACGCTCTACCTGCACGGCTCGGGAGACGCGTCAGTCCGGCACTTCACCGTCGTGCCGCGAGGCGACCACATCACCGAGATGGCACGGATGGGCCACGCCTCGGTGTCCCTCCACCTGCTGGGATACGGGCCCAGCGACCCCATCGACGACACCGGCGCGTGCTTCGGGACGTACGCGGACCAGGCCCAGCAAGTGGTCGACTACCGGTAGTCGATGCTGGAGACGGCAAACCGCTCCCGCGCGAAGTCGATGAGCGCCGAGTAGTGGACGCCGGTGTCGGTCTCATGACCGGTCTTGTGGCTGTCGCCAACCACGACCAGATAGCTGTCCTCCCGTTCGCGGTTGGGGCGGAAGGACCTCGTGGGAGACTCTGCCGAGATATACATCCCGACTGGAGGCTCGCCATCGATCCGGGCGGCGATGCCGTAGGCCCGAGGCGTGCGAACTCGAACCCGCGGCCAATGATCGGCAGCAGCGTCGACAGGACGACGTGGTCGGCCGTCAGCTTGCCATGTTCGGTGTCCACGCGCGGCTGCGGCCAGTCGATCACGACCTCCAGCGCCCGGGTCTGCTCACCCACGACGCTACTGCCCCCGTCGACCGCTTCTGCCAGACCGTGGAGGTACTTCATGGCGTGCAGCTGCAACTGGCGGTCAAAGCGGACCGCCCCAACCACTGGGAACGGCAGTCCGGTTTCCTCGACCCAGCTTGCCGGTAGCCCCAGCCGCTGCGCCGCCTCAACCTCGGCCTGGATGTGTTCCGCCTGAGCCGGCTGCTCCGTGTAGACGTAGGCGTCCGTCGTGACCAGATCCGCGTCGATGTCGTACCGCCGGGCGATCTCACGCACGAGGGAGAGGGCGCTCTCATTGGCTTCCGCATACGTGCGAGCCGCGTCCTCACCCTTCTGGTGGATCAGGTCGGCGTACAGCAGCCCATGTTGCGACGTCACCTTGCCGGTCGTGCCACCGGTCGTGCCGTGACCGATCCGTTCCGCCTCGACCACAGTGACCCGCGCCCTGGCCTCCTTGAGGAGCAGGGCGGTAGTGAGCCCCGTGATCCCCGCCCCGACGACAATGACGTCGGCCTCGCCCGCTCATTCCAGGCGGGGTAGGTGCGCGCCGGTCCGGTGGCACGCCAGACCGAGATGTGCTGCCCCGGAAGCTGTGTCACGGCACCCGTCAGATCGTCCGATGTCGGCGACGAGGGTACAGAACGAAGTACCGACACCAGGAGGCATCGGTGGTCACCGGCTCAAGTCGAACTGCCCCGACCCACCGTCCTCCGTCGGAAGCCAGCCTTGTCTGGAAGTCGATGGGCCTGCATGTCAGCCGTCCTCAACTGGGTGCGTTCGTTAGCTCTTTGAGGGCCGTGACGTAGTGTCCGGCGAATTGAGCGGCCTGAGCCTCTCCGAACTGTGGGTGGCGATAGCGAAAGGAAAGGTACAGCTGGTTTGTGTGTATCACTGCGCCCAGCCCAAGAGCGCATGGCATCCTGGCTGGCGGTGAGAACCACACGCCTGTAGCGGCTCCCAGTTTACTGCCGAAATCGATGTCTTCAATCCGGCCCAGATCGGAGAGGATGGCGGTGGGCAGGAAGCCCTGTGCGAGGTCTACGATTGCTTGCTTGAGACGCAGCGGCATGTAGCGCAGGCGGCTGACAAGGTCGGCAAAGGCTGCTGGGAGCCGCTCGTTGCTCACTTGCTGTGTGCGCTCGCATATCACGTCGAGGATTTTCGCTGGCGCTGTGCGGTCTTGGGGGTGGGTAACGACCGGTACCATCAGCGAGAAGTTGTCTACGCCTTCGTGCCGTCCTGGGGGAAGCCGCAAGTTTGCTCCCGTGAGAATGGCGATCCTGCCGTCCCGTTCCCCATACTCGGCGTTCCATTCGGCAATGGCTGCATGGAAGGCGGCAAGCAGGAGGTCGGTGATCCCCTTGTCGTGCTTCCCCATCTTGATGAGATCGTTGGTGTGGTCTTCCGTCAGGGTTAGCAGACAAAAGCCGTAGCCGGCGTGGTCGTCACCGCCGTCGGGAGCGATGCGGACCGAGGACTTTGCGACTACCCGCAGCCCCCCGAGTAGCGTTCGCAGGCGTCGCACGAGCGGGTGCGGCGCCCGTAATGGTGGGTCTGCGGGAAATGCCTCCGGGTTGGGTTGGGGTTCGCCCGCGTACGCTTCGGCAATGGAGCGAAGGAGACGCAGACCCGCCACGCCATCGCCGACAGCATGATTGAGATTCAGCATGATGACATCACCCTCAGAATGCCGGGCGAGGCGCACCCGTAGCGGGGGTGAGGTCATGAGTGGGAGCAGAAGGCTCTGGAACTCGGCTCGGGCCGCATCTACAGCGTTGTCATCGTGGCACTCGACCACGTCGACCGGGTCGATGTCGGGTTCAGGGGGAACTTCCCAGATGAATCGCGGCTGGCGGTGGGTGGGAATGGCGAGGCGGACGCGGGCTTTGGGGTGTCGAGCCAGTGCAGCCCCAACAGCCGTTCGCAGGCGGAGTTCATCGACGGTCCCGCTGATCCGGGCTTCGACGTGGACGGCTAAGGGTTCTGCCGCCGAATCGAGATGATGGATGGCTTCGTCGAGAGGACGGAACGGCGCGCGCTCGCAGGCTGTTTGCCAGGACGGAAACTCCGAGGCGGTTTCTTCAGCGGCGCCCAAAATGTTGGCCGCATCCAATTCTCGCCGCCAAATCTGGAGGGCCGGGTTAATGCGCCACGCCAGATGCAAAGCCAGGTGGGCAATGATGCGTTTCCAGGAATAGCGGCAGGTGGCCCCAGCTGCAGTCTGCTGCGCCACTGGGGATAAGCGATCGACGTGGACGGCCAGTCGTCCGTCCTCGCCCCCGGTCACGTGCAAGGCATAGGTGGGACTGACCTCGCGCACCGAGAGAACTTGGCTGTGCAGGATGCCTCCGCCGATCGTGTCGTGACAGAATCGGCCGCTGGTCAGTAGGCGCCCCAGTAACCGTCTGACGTCGGTACCTGGCGCGATCCGCTCAGAGGGAAGTTCGGCCTTACCCTGGATGACGTACTCGAGCAGGCGGCGCTCTGGAGATTCGGCGACGGCCTCGGCCCTGAACTCCGCCATGGTCTCGCTAGGGTTGCTGCTCAAGGAGGTTCCCCTCGCGGCTACGTAGGGCATCCAACGCAACTCAACTTCGCGGTAACGGACGTGCTCCAACGCTCGCTTCGGCGGGCTACGTTCTCAGGCACTGTCCCTGTGTCCTCGGTCGACATCCAAGCTGGGGCAGGCGGGGATCGGAGCCATTTCGAGTGCTCGACGTCGGGCATCGCGTCCCGGCGAGGTCCTCCGCACCCACCGGACGGCACAGGGACGGAGATTCCGCGTGAACAAGCCTGTCACGAGCAGAAGCCGCGGGCGGGAGACGGCGGCCTCTGCTCGGTAATCGGCCAGCACCGGCGGGGGAACGCATCACCCTCTATCGCACCGGCGCGCGGAGCGAGACGCAGCAGTCACCTGGCTTGCAAGCAAGCACGGCATCGACCGTGTGGTTTCCCAAGCCTCTGAGGAGACCGTCGATGAAGGCCTGGTTGATGTGACACATGAGCTCAGGTGCCTGCTGAGCCAGCGCGTGGAACGGGCAGTTGCGCAGCGCGAGGACGCCCGGTTGTGCGCCGTAGGGCTCGAACCCGTGCTGTTCGA
Organism: Actinomycetota bacterium; assembly: GCA_030862025.1. Classification (GTDB taxonomy): domain Bacteria; phylum Actinomycetota; class Nitriliruptoria; order Nitriliruptorales; family JAHWKO01; genus JALYGD01. Next base: position 4,747 of record JALZEO010000094.1, read on the forward strand.
GGACGTCGCGGGCGATGGAGAGTGCGCGCTCGGCACCGAGTCGCCGTAGACGTCGCTCACGGCGCACCGCTTCCCCCAGGGTGTGCCCCCGCTTGCGGGCGACGCGCAGGGCGGCGGAGCGGGCGTTCTCGTCTGGTTCTTCCGACCGGATGGCCTCCAGTAGTAGCTCGCCGGCGAGGTTGTATCGGCGTGCGGGGATGCTGACCTCGATCTGCACTTCGGCGGGCTCGTAGTACTTGGAGCTCCGGCCCGCGCCGGGACCCGACCGTCCAGCGGGGCGAGCGTAGTGGGCCTTGAGCAGGCCGTGCCCCAGGAGCTTGTCGAGATGGAAGGCGGCGAGCTTGCGCGAGATGCCCAGCTCGGAGGCGACATCGTCGCGGCGGACCGCATGGCGGGCGCGGCGGACGAACTCGAAGACGCGCCGGCGTTGCGGCTCGTCCAGGGCCGCGATGCTGCGTACACCACTTTCGGACATCACATCAGTGTAACGCCTACAGACAGAGGCGAAATCCCCTTCACTGCTGCTCCGAGCTTCTAACGCCGGAAATGGTTTCCGAGACCGCTTGACGGGAGAAGAGGACCGAGCCTATGCTTCTCTAAGACTAATAAATTAGGACGGTAGAGCGGTGGGAGGGCCCCGTGTCGAAGCGAACGGTCAGCGTCGAGTGCTGCTGGTGCGGCGTAGTGGAATGTTCTGCCGCTGACCTGCGCTGCGAGGCACGCGGCAGCCAGGGGATGATCGAATTCGGCTGCTCCTTCTGTCGACGCCTGTGACTGGCCGCCACGAAGGCGTGCCGAGCCCTCGCACTGCAGGGACTCGGACCCCAAACGATGACCGGCCTAGTGCTCTTCGAGCTGCTGGAAACACACGGAGGTCCGCCGCTGCCGCGGAACGAGATCCTCCACTCCCACCTCACATCCAGCGCACGCACTGCCCACAGTCCGAACTCACAGACCCCAGGCTCACCTACACCGTCGAGATGCCGACCTGCTCCAGCCAACCTGACGCCGAGGAACACCACCACACGGCCCGAGGCGCACCCAGCGTCAGGTGGAAAGGGGAGCAAGGTGGCGACTGACCAAGTCCAGCCAATCGCAGCTACGCCCTTGTTCGGAGGTGGCAGTCGGGAGCTCGAGCCCTCTGAGCCCACGTCGGCGGCCTTGGCGGGTGAAGTTCTCCCTTTCAGCCTGATAGATGAAGCCGTCTACCTCCTCGATGACGAGGTGGAGCCATGGAGTGTCCAGATCGAGCTGGGCGTCCCCGGGCGGCTCGATGAACGGCGTCTGCGAAGCGCCCTGGCCGCGGCAGCCCGCCGCCATCCTCTAGCGCGGGTCCGCAAGGCTCCTCGCCGGCCCGGCGAGAGGCGCTTTCGCTGGGAGGTCACCTCCCACTTCGACCTCGATCCGCTACGGGTGGTCGACTGCCCCGATGAGGAGGCGCTGGGGGCCATACGGACTAAGCTTCACAGCCTGCAGATCCCCCTGGCGGAGTCGCCACCTTTTCGCCTGCGCCTGGCGCACCACCCCGGGGGGGACCTGCTGATGCTCAACATGAGCCACGTCGCGGCCGACGCCTTCGGGGGTCTGCGGCTGCTCACCTCGCTCGCCCGCGCCTATGCAGGCCAGTCCGATCCCCTCCCCGATCTCGACCGGGTTGCCATCCGCAACCTCTCTGCTCTGCTCGGCGCCCAGGACCTGCCGACGCGACTGCGGCGCTATATGACCATCCTCGAAAAGCTGCGGGATGCAGTGGCAACGCCGGCACGTATCGCAAGGGACAGCGGGACCACAATGGCAGGCTATGGCTTCCACCAAATGCAGCTAACCCCCGACCAGACACAGGCCATCACCGCTCGGCAGGGTCCCGGCACCGTCAACGACTCTCTTCTGGCCGCGCTCAACCTCGCCATTCAAGCCTGGAACGACGAGCATGGACTACCCACCGACCGGGTGTCGGTGATCATGCCGGTCAATCTACGACCAAAGACGTGGCGAAACGAGATGGTGGGCAACTTCTCGCTGAACGTGCGGGTTTCGACCAGCCCCCAGGACCGGTCCAGTCCCCAAGCCGTCCTCCCGGCGCTGGTGCGGCAAACGCAGCGCATCAAAAAGGGTCGCACCGCGGGGGCTCTGATCGAGGTCCTCAGGCGCCTGCCGTCCCTGCCAACGCGGGTGAAACGGCTTGTCATGTGCACCCTGCTCTTCCCGGGCCAGCAGCTTGTGGATACGGCGCTGCTGTCGAACCTCGGCAAGCTGGACGAGGTTCCTTCCTTCGGAGGTGCGGCGGGCGAGGTCTCCACGATCTGGTTCTCGGCCCCAGCCAAGATGCCCCAGGGCCTGTCCATCGGCGTCGCCACCGTCGCGGGACGCCTGGATCTCATGTTTCGCTACCGTCACGCCCTGTTCGGACGAGACGCGGTGCGCCGCTTTGGCGACCTCTATCTGGAGAAGCTGAGCCTGATCGTCGCAGGGCAGCCATAGGTTCGCCATACGTTATGACAAGCGCGGAGCCCTCCCCCGGATGAGCAAGGACTTCAGGGCCGCAGGGGACTGCCCTGAGGCGCGCGCTCTCGTGTCTGACTACATCGACGGAGAGCTCGATGCTTGCTGCGCGAGCGCATGGAAGGGCAGTTGCGCAGCGCGAGGACGCCTGGGTCCTGGTTGTAGGGCTCGAATCCCTGCTGCTCGAGAATGTCGCGAGCGACGGTGAGAGCACGCTCGGGTCCGAGCGGCCGTAAGCGTCGCTCACGACGGACCTTCTCCCGCAGGGTGTGCCCCCACTCGCGGGCGACCCGCAGAGCGGCGGCGTGAGCGGGTTCGTCTGGCTGTTGTGAGCGGATGGTCTGGAGCAGGAGCTCGCCGGCGAGGTTGTTGCGGCGCTCGGGGATGCTGACCTCGATCTGCACTTCCGACGGTTCGTAGTACTTCACGCTGAGACCCGCCCCGGGACCGGAGCGTCCAGGCGGGCGGGCGTAGTGGGCCTTTGAGCAGGCCGTGCTCCAAGAGCTTGTCGAGGTGGAAGGCGGCGAGCTTGCGCGAGATTCCGAGTTCCGCGGACGCGTCCTCTCGGCTCAGCGCGCGTCGGGCACGACGGACGAATCGAAGACTCGGACGGCACACCATCTTCCCGCACGTCCCAGTGTAACGCCCATAGGAAGAGACAAGACCACCTTGAGCGGCGGCTTCGAGGTCTAACGCCTGTATCGATTTGCTTAAGCCGCTTGACGCGAGCGGAGGGGCGAGCGCATAGTGCCTTCTAAGACAAGCGAACGTAGGCGTTAGAGCAGAGGGGTCTTCCAATGGCGAAGCTAGCAATCAAAGCCGAGTGCCGCACATGTGGCCAAGTCGAGCCTCCCGTGACGGACCTGCGGTGCGAGGCACGAGGGAGCCAGGGGATCTTCGAATTCAGGTGCCCCTTCTGTGGCCGACTGGTACTCGTCGCGACAGAGCCGTGGCGGGCCCTCGCTCTGCAAGCCACCGGTGCCGCACGGATGACCGGCCCCGTTCCCTTCGAGCTGCTGGAACCCCACCAAGGGCCAGCGGTCAACTGGGACGAGGTCCTCGATGCCCACCTCGCGCTCGGGCAAACCGACCTTCCTCAGGCCGATCTCGTCACCGACACCGATTTGGTTGCAGCAGCCCCGCCTGCCCGTCGGACTCATCGGTGGCCCGGGGCGCTGATGTTTTGAGAGCCACGGGCAGCGAGGGTCGCCGCCCGAGACATCGTGGCCCAGTTCCCCGAAAGGTTCGCGCCGCAGACCACCCGATCCCGAAGGAGCAAGAACAGCGAAAGGAGCCAGAATGCGCAAGGTTCTGGTATCAACTGCCTTGGCCACCCTGCTCGTGTTGCCCCAAGCGGCGCCGGCCCTGGCACACAGCACAGAGGCAGACGTTACCACTAATGGCGACGCGGTCTCCCTGCACCTAGGTCGGCAGGAGCAGCAGGCTTCTGAGGGACCGCGAGTTGTGGCGAGTGAGGACGGCGTTGTGGTCAGCCTCTCCTCTCATGACCACGACGATAACCGTGGACTGCTCGAGGGAATCCTCGGCGGCTTCGATCAAGATGACGGCAACGTCGATGGCGGCCTGCTGGACATCTTCGACTATGACGAAGAGGAGAACGAAGACGCTCGCGGCCTGTTTGGGGTCTTCGGCTACGACGAGGAGGACGACGAAGACCGCGACGGTCTGCTCGGCGACATCCTGTAGAGACCGCAGCCAAGGCGGTAACGGGGCCACGCGCTGAAACGTGGTCCCGCTCTGCTGATCAAGTCTGGCGAGCTGGGACCCTTGCTCGCGGATTGGCGGGGCCGATCAGTCGCGCAGGATCCAAAACAGTCGGGCCGGCTTTGCCTGCAGGTTGCGCCAGCCTCTGACTGGCACCTTGGTGGCTAGGAGGGCGTCGCCAGCTCTCATGACGGGCGTTGCGCTGCCCAGGTCGATCTGGATCAGTCCGGCGGCTACCAGCACCAATTCCAATCCCTTGTGAGGTATGAGAGGGGTGCCCATCTCCCCTGGCTGCAGATGGACGAGGTAGGTACGCAGGCCCAGGTTGGGGT
>JALZEO010000097.1 GCA_030862025.1 Actinomycetota bacterium
TCCAGGTGCGCGGAGTTTGGCATTCTCGTCCGAGACGGCCACCATACCCCGCCGCACGATCGGCCCAGACGCCAACGACAGCGAGCCCATTCAGTCGCGCGAGCGACACGCGGGAGGTCAGGTGGAACATCTCATTACCCAGACGATCACCGACACGATCGTTCGCTACGGCTATCTCGCCGTGTTCGTGCTCATGGTCGCGGAGTCGGCCCTCATCCCGGTTCCGAGCGAGGTCACGATGCTCTTCGGCGGAGCACTGGCGAACGTCGCTCTTGTCGAGCATCTGGGTGCGACGAGCGGACCGCTGGACTTCTGGGTAGTCGGCTGGCTCGGCGCCGTCGGCAACCTGATCGGGTCGTGGATCGCATATGCCATAGGACGTACCGGCGGTCGTGCCCTCTTCGAGCGGATCGGCCGCTACCTCCTGGTCCGTCACCATCACCTCGAACGGGCCGAGGTGTGGTTCGATCGCCACGGCAACGCAGCGGTCCTTATCGGTCGGCTGCTGCCGGTGATCCGCACCTTCATCAGCCTTCCCGCCGGCATCGCGGAGATGGGCTTCCTGCGCTTCTCCATCTACACGTTCGTCGGCTGTGTGCCCTGGTCGTTCGGGCTCGCCCTTGTCGGTTACGGGTTGGGCGCGCAGTGGGAGAGAGTGGTCCCATGGTTTCGGCCGGTCAGCATCGCCATAGCGGCGGCTTTAGCCATTGCGGTGATCTGGTGGTTGTACAAGGCACTGCCGTCGCGCTCGGTGGGAGAGGGTCTCAAGCCTCAGGGCGCGGGACGTCGGCGACGCTTCCCAGGTTCCTAGACTGACCGTGAGACATCATGCGAGACACAGGAGTCCCGTGAACCCAACGACCCGGCGCCTCACGGAGTACAGCCACGGCGCGGGGTGAGCTTGCAAGCTCGCTCCGCGCGAGCTGGCGCAGGTCCTGCGCCACCTGACCTCCGCCTCCCATCCGAACCTTCTCGTGGGCGCCGAGACCGGCGACGACGCCGCGGTGTGGCGGCTCGACGAGGAGCGGGCGCTCGTCATCACGGCGGACTTCATCACGCCGCTCGTCGACGACGCGCGAACCTGGGGGCGCATCGCGGCCGTGAACTCCGCCTCCGACGTCTATGCCATGGGCGGTCGACCCATCCTCGCACTCAATCTCGTGGGTTGGAACTCGGCAGAGCTGCCGACCGAGCTCCTCGATGAGGTGCTCGCGGGAGCCGACGAGGCGGCGGTCGAGGGCGGCTGGGTGACCGTCGGCGGTCACACCATCGACGATCCCGAGCCAAAGTTCGGGCTGGCGGTGATTGGAGAGGTGCACCCCGATCGCGTGTTGACGAACACAGGTTTGCGGGACGGCGACGTGCTGGTGCTCACGAAGCCACTAGGAGTCGGGGTGGTCGCCACGGCCATCAAGCGCGACGCGGTATCCATGACGGTGGTCGAGGCGGCGGTCGCATCCATGTTGCGGCCGAACGCCGCAGCAGCACAGGCTGCGCTCGCGTCGGGCGCGACCGGCGCAACCGACGTGACAGGTTTCGGACTGCTCGGCCACCTCGGCAAGATGGCGGAGGTGTCTCGAGTCGACGCGGTTATCGACGCTGCGGCCGTTCCGATGCTGCCCGGCGCCCGCGAGCTTGCCACCGCTGGCTACGTGCCAGGCGGGACTCGCCGAAACCTCGAGTGGGTACGCGACCGGCTCGTCGTCGACACGGTCGACGAGGTGACGCTCCTGCTGCTCGCCGATGCGCAGACCTCGGGCGGGCTGGTGTTCGGCATCCCACGGTCAGAGGTGGATGCCACGATAAGCCGACTGCGAGCTTCGGGCGATGAGGGCGCGGTCATCGGTGAAGCCCGCGCCGGAGCGGGCCGACTTGTCCTGCGCTGACCGTCAGGGGCGGGCGGCCGCCCAGGGCGGGGCAAATCAGCGGTGAAGACATCCTGACGTGGGCGGAGTCTCGAACATCGGGGCGAAACAAGGCGCAGAAACATCGGGAGGATGGGAGAAGCGTTCAGCTGAATAGTATTCCGATCATCACGTTGTGACGGAGGTGCTCGTGGCGGACGTCAAGGTCATCTACATTCTTGGCTTCGCCCGCAGCGGCAGCACGATCCTCGGCAACATCCTCGGAGAGCAGGACGACTTCTTTCACGCTGGGGAGCTGTGCTACTTCTGGAGCCGCAGCAATCAGGGCGAACGATCCCGGCCGTGTGGCTGCGGTCGACCGGTACCGCAGTGCCCCGTTTGGAGCGCCGTGCTCTCCTCGCTCGCAACGCAAAATGGTCCCGACGCCGAGGAAGCCGCGGACCTTGAGGAACGCATTCGTTCTCGTGGCGGATGGCCCCTCGTGTGGACCCCAAACCGCCAGCTCGAAGAGCCGCTCCTCGCCTTCCGTGGGCTCACCCAGCGCCTCTACCAGCGCATCGGGGAGGTGACCGGCGCTAGGGTCGTCGTCGACTCGTCGAAGAGCCCACGCTACGGGGCGCTGCTTGCGACGGTCCCCGGCTTCGACGTCCGCTTCGTCCACGTCGTACGTGATCCGCGCGCGATCATGTACTCGCGACAGCGCAAGCGGATGGACCGCGAGGGGGCGGACGCGCGCATCCGCAGGAGCATCCTCGTGAAGGACGCGCTTGACTGGGCGGGGAAGAACCTCGAGGCCGAGGTCGTGGGCCGCCGCGCTGCAACCCCTACCCTCCTCGTACGCCACGAGGACTTCACGCGGGACCCCGCGGGCGTCGTCGGCAGGATTCTGGACGGCGCCGACGAGTCCGAGCCGCTCGCGGCCTTCCTCGCCGAGGACGCGGTGCAACTGGGCACGAACCACACCTGCGGTGGCAACAACCGCGTACGCAAGCACACCGGCCCTGTGCGCATCCTGCAGGACACGACCTGGACCGAGGTCATCTCGCCCCTGCACCGACAGGTCGTCGCCTGGCTGACCCTGCCCATGTTGCGGCGCTACGGTTACCCGCTGCGGGTGGCGTGACGGCGCGCCCTGCGCCAGGGACGGCGACCTCGACCTCGTGCGCCCTGCGCACTGAGCAGCCGCCGAATGCACCGGATAGAGGCGCCGAAGGCCCCCGGAACGTCCGGACGTTTGCGCCCCCTTCTACCTCCCGCTACAAGGGCAGGTGATGGACACGTCGGTCAGTCACGACACCACCTCCGGGCACGCCCGGCGGTCTCACGTGTCCATCTCGCCCGCTCAGGGCCTCCTCCTGCTCATCCTCCTTTGACGCCGCGGCGCCGTCCTGCCCCACACGACGGCGACTGCGGAGGTCTCTTCACCGGGGATGAACAAGCTGGCATGCGAAGGAGGAGGACGGCTGATGGGAATGACCAACACGGGCAGTCACCCGGAGGTTGACGCGATCCGGGATGCAGTGGGGGACGACGTCACGATCTTCGATACGACCCTGCGGGATGGCGAGCAGGCCCCGGGTATTTCTCTCGACGCTCGCGAGAAGGTCGAGATCGCGACCCAGTTGGCGCGCTTGCGGGTGGACGTGGTCGAAGCGGGCTTCCCGGCCGCGAGCAACGGCGACTTCGCCGCCGTGAAGGCAGTCGCCGAGGAGGTCGGAGCCAGCGACCACGACGGCACCCCGCCGGTCATTGCTGCGCTGGCCCGCTGCGTGGACGGCGACATCGAGCGCGCGGCCAAGGCGGTCGCTCCGGCCCATCACAGTCGCATCCACGTCTTCATCTCCTCGTCGGAGATCCATCGCATCCACATGCTGAAAGCCTCAGAGCAGGACGTCCTCGAGCGGGCGGTGCAAGCGGTGCAGCTCGCCAGGACCTTCACCGAAGACGTCGAGTTCAGCCCACAGGACGCGACGCGAACGGACTTCAACTTCCTCGTGGACCTCGTCGCCGCCGCGGTCGAGGCCGGCGCAACGACCATCAACATCCCGGATACCGTCGGCTACGCGCTGCCGCACGACTTCGGTCGTTCAATCGCGGAACTCCACCGGCGGGTACCAGCGATTCGCGACCGTGGCGTGGTGGTTTCCGTGCACTGCCACAACGATCTCGGCCTGGCCGTGGCGAACTCGCTCGAGGCGGTGCGCAACGGCGCCCGCCAGGTCGAGGTCGCGGTCAACGGCATCGGGGAGCGGGCCGGCAACTGCTCGCTCGAAGAGGTCGTGATGGCGATCCGAACCCGAGCCGACCTGCTCGGCGTATTGTCGCGGGTGAACACCACCGAGATCACGCGTACCTCTCGGCTCGTCAGCACCCTGACGGGTTACTCGGTGCAGCGCAACAAGGCGGTGGTCGGAGCGAATGCGTTCGCGCATGAGTCCGGCATCCATCAGCACGGCGTGCTGCAGGAACGCCAGACGTACGAGATCATGCGGACCGAGGATGTGGGGGCCGAGGGCTCGCAGATCGTGCTCGGCAAGCACAGCGGTCGTCATGCCTTCCGCAAGGCGGTCGCCGACCTCGGCTTCGAGCTCACCGAGGACGAGCTTGCCCGTGCCTTCCTGCGCTTCAAGGAGCTCACCGACCGTAAGAAGGAGGTCGACGAGCGCGACTTGGAGGCCATCGTCGCAGCCGAAACCCATGTGACCGCTGAAGACAGCTACGAGCTCGTGTCGCTGACGGTCGCCGGCGGCACCGCCGCGGCCCCGACCGCGACGGTCGAGGTGTGTGGCGCTGACGGCGTCGTGCGCAGCGCCACCGCGACGGGGGATGGCATGGTCGATGCGGCCTGCGGTGCGATCCGCCGCGCGCTCGGAAGGAATGGTCTTCGCCTGGTCTCGTTCCAGGTCGCAGCCGTGACCGAGGGGGTCGATGCCCTCGGCGACGTAACGGTCCAGGTGGAAGTGGAGGACGGCTCGCGCTTCACCGGTCGGGGCGTTTCGACGGACATCGTCGAGGCGAGCGCCCGGGCCTACATCGACGCTTTCAACCGCTCCCTGCGACTGACACCGAGGGCGGGAGAGTTCCGGCCGTGAGCGGCGCTCCGCGAAGTCGTCCCATGACGGAACCACCTGCGCCAGCGCCGAGGACGCTGGTCGAGAAGATCTGGGATCGCCACGTCGTCGCGTCGGTCGGGGACGGAGACGGCCCTGACCTCCTCTACGTCGACCTCCATCTCGTCCATGAGGTGACGAGCCCGCAGGCGTTCGAAGCGCTGCGGCAGGCGGGGCGTCGGGTGCGCCGCCCCGACCTGACCCTCGCCACCGTCGACCACAACGTTCCCACCGACCCTGCATCCGTGCGGGGGCTGCGACCCGTCGCCGACGAACTGTCGCGCGCTCAGATGGAGGCGCTTGCGCGCAACTGCGACGAGTTCGGCATTCGGCTCTTCCCGATGGGATCGCGGAACCAGGGCATCGTCCACGTCATCGGGCCTGAACTCGGCCTCACCCAGCCCGGCCTCGTGATCGTGTGCGGTGACTCGCACACCGCCACCCATGGAGCGTTCGGGGCGCTCGCGTTCGGGATCGGCACGAGCGAGGTCGAGCACGTCCTCGCTACCCAGACCCTGCCACAGCGGCGTCCGCAAATGATGGCGGTCGAGGTCTCCGGCGCACGCCCCTTCGGTGTGACCGCCAAGGATGTCATCCTCGCCATCATTGCCCGCTTGGGTGTTGACGGCGGGATCGGACACGTCATCGAGTACTGCGGCGAGGTCATCCGCGAACTGTCCATGGAGGAGCGGATGACCGTGTGCAACATGTCGATCGAGGCCGGTGCGAGGGCCGGGTTGGTCGCACCAGACGAGACCACCTTCGCTTACCTCAAGGACCGGCCGTTCGCCCCCTCCGGAGTGGCATGGGAGGAGGCCGTCGCGGCGTGGCGATCGCTCCGCACCGACGAGGGGGCGGCCTACGACCGGCGTGTCCGCCTCGATGCAGCGGGCTTCGAGCCCTTCGTGACCTGGGGTACGACCCCGGCTCAGTCCGTCCCGGTGAGCGGACAGGTGCCCCAACCGCAGGAGGCCCCCGACGCGAGCACCGCCGAACAATGGCGACGAGCGCTGGCCTACATGGGGCTCGAGGGCGGGGAGGCAGTAACCGACCTCCGCATCGATCGGGTGTTCATCGGATCGTGCACGAACGCTCGGCTGTCTGATCTACGGGCCGCTGCACGGGTGGCGGCAGGTAGGACGGTCGCCTCCCAGGTGCGGGCGATGGTCGTACCCGGGTCCGGGCTCGTAAAGGCAGCCGCGGAAGCGGAGGGCCTCGACGAGATCTTCCGCGCGGCGGGGTTCGAGTGGCGCGAGCCCGGCTGCTCGATGTGCCTGGGGATGAACCCAGACGTCCTCGGCTCCGGTGAGCGCTGCGCGTCGACATCAAACCGCAACTTCGAGGGCCGTCAGGGCGCTGGCGGCCGCACGCACCTCGTCAGTCCTGTTATGGCCGCGGCGGCCGCGGTGCATGGCCGCTTCGTCGATGTCCGGGAGGTCTGCGACGAGGAGGCGCTCGCGTGAGCGTCGCTCCACAGGAGCGACGCGAGAGGAGCCGTCTGGGGTGGGACAGCGGTCTTGGCTTGCCCAAGACCGCGGGTGGGACAAGTCTGGGGT
>JALZEO010000107.1 GCA_030862025.1 Actinomycetota bacterium
GCGTGCCAACAGCGAGCTCGCTGCCCGCTGGGACCGCAAGGGGTCGTGAGTTCTCGGCCTGCTCCCGGGCGACGTAGATCTTCGCCGGCCGACCGCCACCCGGCTGCTTGCGCCTTCCCGTTACGACGAGCCCCGCCTCGGCGAGGGTGTCCAAGTGGGTACGGGCGACGTTCGGGTGCAGTCCGAACATGTGCGCCGCCTCGCGGGCCGTGACAGGTCGGCCCTCCGTGCGCAGGCGGCGGTAGATCCCAGCGCGGGTCGGCACACCGAGCGCACGCGCCACCGAGACGGAGGGGCTCGAGCCTCCCTCGTCGTGTTCCACGGGATGCGTCAACAAGTACGAGCCTTCAACCGAAAGGTCGTGAAGCAACACAACCGGCGCCCGGCCCTGCCTGATGCAAGTGCAGCGGGGGCCTCCACGCCCATGATTTTCCCTATGCTTACACGGTTCTGCTCGGATCAGCGCCCAAACTACCGTGAAAACGGTGCAAACAGCTCACGGCGGCTGCTGCTCCGATCAGCCGCCAGAGAAGGGTGGCAGGAGTACGATTTCGTCTCCGTCTTTGAGCGACACGTCCTCGTCGTGTGACACCGGTTCCCCAGACACCAGGATCGACGCGTGGGACAGCCGAGAAGCGAAGGGTTCCCCATGGCGGGCACGCAGCAGGTCGAGGAGGTGGGACAGGCGATCGGCTTGGACGAGGGTCTCGGAAGTACCGGCCGCGTCACGGAGGGCAGCGTAGAGGCGGACCCGCACCGCGGCGGCTATGGCGCTATCCGCTCTCGCTCGGGAAAGCGCCCGCGCCTGAGCGCCTCCTTCACCGCCCTGCCGAGGGTGATGGAAAAGTCAGGGGTGAGCCCCTCCTCGGCATGCCCGAAGTCCCGCTCGACCCACAGGGTCGCGGGACCGGCCGAGCAGGCATGGAGCGTCTTGGCGTGGCCCAAGGGAAAGAAGTGGTCGTCGAGCCCATGCACGATGAGCCACGGTGCCTTGACCTTCCTCGCGAGGTCGCGGGGGTGGGGGTAGGGTGCCCACGAGTGCGGGGGGACAACCCGCACTCCGGTGACGACGCGCATGCCGAGGCGACGCCACCAGGTGCGCCAGATACGGTCAAGGCGTTGGAGTGGTGGGGTCTCGGGCTCGCCGAGCTGCGCCTGCCCGGAGATCGTGACAGCGGCATCGACCTCGAGCCCTTCCGCCAGGGCGTGAAGCACCGCGGCCGCTCCCATGGACACACCGACGGCCGCGACAGAGCGGCGCCCCGCTGCGCGCAGCCAATCCACCCCGGCCCTGACGTCCAGCGCCTCGAGGTCTCCGAAGGTGCAGCGACCACCGGAGCCTCCGTGACCACGCAAGTCGAGACTGAGGACGTGCCCGAACTCGCTCAGGTGGTCGGCGAGCAGCGCGTAGGAGGGTTTGCGGCGGTGGGCGGCGAAGCCATGGGCGATGACGATGGCTGGTGCCTGAGGCCCGGGCCCTCGAAGCCATGAGGCCCGGAGCCGGACTCCGTCTGCGGCAGTGAGCTCGACCTCGTGGTAGGGGGCGCGGTGACCACCCACGGCACCGCGAACCTCGAGCAGGCGGCGGATCGGGCCACGGCCCTCATAGTGGGCGAGCGCGAGCTGCCGTTGTCGGTCGTTCTGCACGGCCAGTAGCCTGCCAGGCTCCGCAAAAGGAGATCGCCACGTGCACCTGCTGGTGCTCACTGACCGGCCTGGGGGTGGCAAGTCATTGCTCCCTGCACTCGAGTACCTCGACCACACGCTGCAGGATGCCCCTCTCGACGCCTCGGCTTTGACCGGAATCGGGGATTGTGACCTGGTGGTGGTCGATGCCACCGCTGACCTGCGAGAGGCCGCTGGCGCGTGTCGAGCGGCGGCGGTGAACGTCGTGCGGCGGCCCTTGCTCGTGGTCATCGGGGAGGGGGGTCTCGCGGCGCTGAAGGTCAGCTGGGGTTTCGACGACTGGCTTCTGCCCCTGGCCTCTCCGGGGGAGGTTGAGACCCGGCTGCGGCTCGTGCGCGATCGGGCTGCGACTCTCGGTGCGGAGCGAACCGCTTCCGTGGGTGACCTCATCGTCGACGAAGACAGCTACCAGGTGCGTCTACGGGGTCGACCGCTCGACCTCACCTACAAAGAATTCGAGCTTCTGAAGACGCTGGTGGCCAGTCCAGGACGGGTCTTCACGCGTGAGATGCTGCTGCAGGAGGTGTGGGGCTACG
>JALZEO010000124.1 GCA_030862025.1 Actinomycetota bacterium
CACCTCTCCCAGCTACTTCAACCGCACATGGGCAACGTTCATTGGGCGGCGTGCCGGAGCGTCGACCACGGGAGCCTATGACCTATTACCGCGACCTCACGCCCTACAGCTACGGCCGCAGGCATTGGCGTACAAGGGCGGAGAGGTGCCGACTGTCTTTGTCCACCGCCTGCTCGAACACTGCGCCGCGGCCATCCGCCGTACGCAAGGCTTCCATGTATGTGATATCTGCCTGGCCGCTGGAGAGCCGTGGCGACCGACGCGAGTGATGTACCAGGGCCGGGAACTGCTGCTCGGCAGCGCGGAGGTGTGGGTCGGCGGTCTGCCCGGCCAGCCACGTCTGTGGTATGCGGCTCCCGACCTCGTGTATCACTACGTCACCGGGCACGAGTACCGACCCCCGGATGCTTTCATCGAGGCGGTCTTGCACGGCCAACGTTTACGGAGGCCGAGCAGGGGGAGCGACTGAGTCTGGTCCCCGGGCGACGCCCACCAGGTGCGCTCGACCAACCCCTCGGAACGTTCCGAGTCGGGAGAGGTCGCCCGGGACGGGATCAACAGGCGCCCGGGTGGTGCGGCGCATGGAGGCCGTGCTTGCGATCCAGGCTGGGTGGTGGGGCTTGTTCAGCCTTCGACCTGTTCGACGGCGTAGACCGAGGCGGTCTCGAGCTTGGCGACGAGTTCCTTTAGCCGTCGGGGTCGTCGAAGCATGTCAGCTTGGGGCCGAGCTGCTCGCGCTGAGGGCAGCGCGTGATCGTCTTGCCGTCACTGGTGCGGGTCCACTGGATATTGGGAAACGCAGAGGGCGGCGGGTCGGTCCGACAGGCACAGCCTTGCTTACCGCAGCGCATGCGAGGCACGACCATGATGCCAGGCAATCGGCAGCCTGCTGGCACGGCGCCTCGAGGGCCGCACCCGGCAGCCCCTTCCGTCTCTTCCGCCAGCCGGGCTTAGGTCGACGTCGCCGGCCGGTGGCATGTTTGGGTGAACAACTTCAGCAGCTGCGTGCGGGCGGTTCCATCTCGGCCAGCACCGCACTGGTTCATTGTGGAAGATGCGCCTCGCGCACCGCTGCCCTACTCAATGCCCGTGAATGGCCATTCTCGCGGCTGAACATTACAACTCCTGCTAGGAAGCACCCGAATGGGCCGAGACCTCACTCCGGCAGTTTCCCTCTGATGCCGTCCGAGGACTGTATGTGCAACCATCACAGGATTGTTGTTCACGTTTCTAGCTGGGCCATAAGGTCAACAGGAGATCGCCCGCGAGCCTTTCGATTTGATTGACGTTCTCGATCGTCTTGGTCAGCAATTCCTGGATGTCGTCCTCGTCGAGTTTCGACCAGCTTTCCCGCAGCAAGTCAGCGATCTCGCCGATTATCTCGGCCTCGATGTGCAGGTCGTGGACCCTCGTGATGACGAACTCGGTTTGCAGCCGATCTTGCAGTCGATCCAGCTCACGGAGTCGGTCTAGCGCGGCCTGGACCTGATTGTGCCTGCGCCTCAGCTCATGGGTTCCTGCACTGGCCTCCTGCTGAAGCAGCGCCACTGCGCGCAGCCGATCCTCAGGTTCAGAGAGGGTCGAGTAGCTCTCGGTTGGGATGACCGCTGAGTGCTGCTGACATATGGTTCGGAACGCCGCTGTGGTGTCCTGCCGATCGAAGACCGCCAGTGGATAGGCACACAACAGCGAAAATCGTTGCCACTCGGCGAGTTCGTTCCACAGCTCCTCTATCTCGACGGCGGCTGGCATCTCGGCGTCTTCGCACAGAAGCGCCACCATCTCCCCATAAATGCGGACACCACTTGCACGGTCTGCCACTCGATCGATCAGTCCGCCCACAACCGTCCGGAATCGCGCAGGGTCCGGTGCCCCGTCCACCATGACTCCCGCCAGCATCTCAGCCGCATCCAGGGCCACCAATCGGGCGCTCTGGCGTGCACCCGCGACATCGACCCCTTCCTCGATGAGCGCCAGCTCGAACTTGTCGCGGTGCTCCCTGGTCGCGATGATGATGACAGCCTCGCCCGCTCCTAACACGGGCGCGAGGAACTCCACCACGGAGTCGGCGAGGAACTTCTCGCTCTCGTAGAACTCGACCAAGTGCCGGTGCGGGCTCGATTCTGCCGCGAGAAGATCGCGGACGGGCTCCGACTGCATCCTGGACAGACCCACCGCCGCTGCGAGAGCGTCCTCGACGCCCGCAGCATAGGTGTCAGGGTCGTCTAACAGGCCCGCCTGCTCGCACAGCCTCTCCTGCAGCCGGAGCATGTCCTCGTCGGCGGACTCCATCTCGGCCTCACCGTTATCCATACTCTGTTGATGCGAACGCGCTGAAAAGAAGCTCGCCCCTCAGTCAACTGCACCCCCTAGGACCTACCCGACCGCCCGATCGTTCGATAGGGCGAACGGCCATGATCCATCGTCATCGGCCAGCTCAGTCCAACAAGTTCGTGATTATGAGAAGCGCCGTCCCGCCCCCTCGAACACGGTTGGCCGGCTGGAAGCGCGGAACGCAGGCGGAGCGTTGCCGAATCGACGCCAGTTCGTTTCCGACCGCCCCTGGACTGCCGTTTTGCAGTGGGCCGGGGGTCGAACCCGGAGCCGACGGAGGATGAGAATCAGGAAGGGGCGTCCAACCATGTCCGCGGAGGTTCTCCCATCGCCCGCCGGAGCCGTTGCGCAGTCCACTGCCGTCAACAGGAGTTCCCCGTCGTACCCACGGTTCGGGAACAAAGTTGGCACCTCTCCGAGCTGGGGCTCAACCTCTTCTCTGGTGTGCAACACGGGCGCACGATCGGAGCCGTGCCGCCTGGTGGTGGTCCGACCGTCGAGCAGAGGAAAGCGGCTGCCGGGTGATGGCGGTGTCGGAATGGGCTCGTGGTCAGACGTTCGTCGGCAGGGCACGCACAGTGGGAGTCTTCTCTGTGCGGCGGGGCAGCGTTTTCCGGCTCTGCACATCATCCCTACGCCTCGGGATGTCTTGTACTATCGGAAAGGGTGGGACTACCGTCATCGCCATTCCTTCCGACAAGGAGAACCCGAGTGCTCTTTCATGTGATGTGGGAATTCGTTAACCAGACAGAGGAAGGTCAGCGCCGTTCGCTCGCGGTGTTCTCGGGCTGGCAGCCACCGGAAGGCGCGGAGTTCAGGGGCTTTACGGCTTCGCAG
>JALZEO010000195.1 GCA_030862025.1 Actinomycetota bacterium
TGGGGGGGTGAAGGTCCGAACTCCTACGACTGTTCGGGCCTGTCCATGTGGGCGTGGCGCCACGCCGGAGTGTCCCTGCCACACAGTTCCCGGATGCAGTACTCGTCGACCATGCGGATCAGCCGCGCCGACCTTCAGCCGGGGGACCTCGTGTTCTTCGGCGATCCCATCCACCATCTCGCGATCTACATCGGCGACGGCAAGGTCGTCGAGGCCCCCTACTCAGGTTCGCAGGTGCGCATCAACAGCCGATCCCTGAGTCGCGGCGACATAGCCGGCTATGGCCGGCCCCGATAGGGCAAAGCGCCAGCGCCTGCCTGCGTGAGGCGTGTCAGCAGGTGCGGTTGGGGCGTCTGCGTCTGGGCCGGTTGGCCCCATTGTCCAGGGTCCTTTCGGGGGGGAGCCGATCCCATTACTAACCGAGAGTGGAAGACTGGAGGTGTAACGCCCCGACGACGCCCTCGGGAGGTCAGCGGTGGCTTCACGCGACGGACCCGGCTGGGGCTGGATTCCGCCGGTCGGATCGCCGGGGGGAGGCCCGCCTGCCTCCGGCCCCCCGGCCGGATGGTTGCCGGACCCCACCGGCCGCTTTGAGCTGCGCTACTGGAGTGGTGAGCGCTGGACGCCGCGGATCCGAGTGGGACGGGCGGAGGCCATCGACCGCGAGGGTGTCGCCGGCGATGAGCCCTCGCAGACAGGCGACAGCGGCGTCGCGGGGAGTTGGTACCCCGACCCCACCGGCCGTTTCGAGCAGCGCTTGTTGGTCGGCGAGCGCTGGACCCGTCAGGTCCGGGTCGGCGAGGCGGTGGCCGTCGACGCCCTCAGCGTGCCGAACAACGTCCGACTGCCCAAAGACGTTCGGCGACGGAAGGTGGGCACGGCCACGAGCCCCCCGGGATGGTCGCCCGACCCTGCCGACAGTTCCACCGAGCGCTACTGGGATGGCGTGCAGTGGACCGCTGCCCGTCGACCGAGAGGCTCCGGGGGACCGCCGCAACGCGCAATGAGCGTCGTGCCGCGCCGAGTCATGGCCACAGGGATCCTGGTCGTCGCCATCATGTTTGGGCTACTCGTTGCGCTGGTCCTGTGGCTGATAGGTGTCCTGGGATGAGCCCCCCAGCCTGGTTCGGGCGTCGAGGTCCCCGCGCCCGCTCGTGCTTCATGCCTCCAGTCGCCCCCTGCCGCGACGGCCTTTCCCGCAATCGGCGCGCTGACCGCGCAAGCGAAGCTGGGCAGTAGGGCAGGAAAACGCGGCTCGCACAGCGAAGGCTCCGTCCGGCAAGTGCGAGGCCAGGATCCGCTCAGCGGCTGGAGGACGCCCTCAGGGCGCTTGAAACAACACGTGGAAGATCGGGGGCCAGGTGTCGATGTACCTGCCAGATCGGGCCTATCGGCTACGGCTCCGCTCGGCTCGCTCGGGATCCCGACGTCGAGCGGTGGCCGCACGATCGGACTCGCGCGCTCGCACCTGCTCCGCTTTGCTGTCCGAAATGCGACAGCCTAAGACGGCGGTGGGTCCCCGCGACGGCAACACCGGGTGCGACTGATGCCCGACCTCACCGACCGACGCTTCACCTACGCTCGGATACTCGTCGTCGACGATGAACCAAGCATCAACGTTCTCGGTACCGTTCTCCAACGCCTCGGCATCACCAACATCCGCGGTACCTCGGATCTGCGCGAGGTCCCGACCTTGTTCCTCGAGTTCGACCCTGACCTCGTGACGGTCGACCTGCGCCTCTCCGAGCGCGACGACTTCGGCATCCTCACCCAGCTTCGCAGCTGGATTCCCGCTGACAGCTACCTGCCGATCCTCGTGCTCACCGGCAACGGAGACGTCCCGACCAAGGAGCTGGCCCTCGCCGCGGGAGCGACCGACTTCCTGCCCAAGCCGTTCGACCACACGGAGACCGTGGCCCGGGTGCGCAGCCTGCTCGAGACCCGCTTCATGCGCCTTGCCCTGGCGGAGCAACGGATCCAGGTCGAAGAGTCGGTGCGTCGACGCACCGCCGGGCTGGAAGAAGCCAGGCTCGAGCTGCTCGAACGGCTGGCGATCGCGGCGGAGTACCGGGAGGCAAACCAGACGCTCGACGATGCTCGGCGCGTCGGCATCAATGCGGGGATCCTCGCTAGGGCGCTCGAGCTTCCGCCCCAGACTGCCACCCTCATCCGGCAGGCTGCTCCCCTCCACGACATCGGGAAGGTCGGGGTCCCCGACGCCGTCCTGCTGAAATCTGGTCGGCTCAGCGAAGACGAGCTCGAGATCGTCCGGCAGCACACCATCATCGGTGCCCAGATCCTCACCGGTAGCACCGTGCCCATGCTCCAGCTGGCCGAGCAGATCGCCCTCACCCACCACGAGCGGTGGGACGGCAGCGGCTACCGAGGGCTCGAAGCCGGGGCGATACCCCTGCCCAGCCGCATCATCGCCGTCATCGACGTCTTCGACGCCCTCACTCACGAGCGGCCGTACAAGCCGGCTTGGCCGGTCGAGCAGGCACTCGCAGAGATCGAACGTGGCATCGGACATCAGTTCGATCCTGATGTTGCGACGACGTTCCTGCAGCTCGCACGCGAGGGCAACGTCGTGCCATAGGAAGTCCGCTCGAGCCGCCCACGAGTGGGCCGATCAAGTCGTCCTGCGAGGCTCCAGCAGCCTCCTCAGGCCACCTCCTCCAGTCCCGGCGGGAGTTCTCCCATGGCTCGCCGCCAGCCCGCAGCTGCGCCCCGAGCGGCGACCATACGGGCGACGCCGATGGCGAGGCCGGTGAGGGCGGCCCATGCGAGAGCCTCGCCCCACCCGGTGCCCGGCGCTTCGGGGTTCGCCGGCGGGTCGGAGCCTCTCCTGCGCTGCCACCCGCTGGTGAGGATGTTGCGGGTGAGGGCAGCTGCCGCAATGCCGGCGGTCGTCCCGACCGCCTTCCACAAGAGTTCCTTTCCCTCCACTCTGCCTCCTCGCCTCGCCTCCGCTGTCCCAAGTACACCCGAGGGAAGCTCCCCAGGCCCGCCGGACCTCTGTGCGAAGGGAGGTAGGAGCAGAGGCACCGGCGCCAGGCAGGGAAGGAAACCGGCAAACGGACGTCCCGCTGCTGTCCAGGGGCGGGTCCAGAGCTTTGCCCGTGCCAGGCAGGGCGCTCATCGTGAGACTCCTAATCTGTAGCACCTGGGAGGCCGGCGAACGGCTCGCTACGGCGGCAGGCGTTCGCCGCACACGCCCTACACCCCGGGAAGTGAGGCGGTGCCACATGGGTAAGGTCCGCTGGGAGGGGGCGGAGCCCGTCTATCGCGCGGTGGTCCGGGCAGCCATCACCCTTTTCAAGCTCATGGCCTGGAAGGTCAGTATCTTCGGCGCCGAGCACCTCCCACCCGAGGGCCCGGCGGTCATCGCGTCGAACCACGTCGGGTACCTCGACTTCGTCTTCATCGGCTATGGAGCTCGCGCGCGGGGCCGGGTCGTGCGCTTCATGGCGAAACAGGAGGTTTTCGTCCACCCAGTGACGGGCCCGCTCATGCGCGCGATGCGCCACGTCCCTGTGGACCGCTATGGGGCCGCTCACGCCGCACTGGCCGAGGCGAGGCGGAGGCTCGAGCGTGGTCAGGTCGTGGGAATGTTCCCGGAGGGAACGATCAGTCCGTCCTTCGTGCCCCGCCCGGGAAAGGCCGGAGCGGCACGGATAGCGATGACCGCGGGCGCGCCGCTCATTCCCGCAGCGGTCTGGGGTACCCAACGCATCCTGACGAAGTGGCGACCACGGAACTTTCAGCGCGGCCTCGCAATCGAGGTCCACTTCGGCTCACCGATTGCTTACGACCCCGACGAGGATTCCGAGGCCGTTACCGAGCGTCTCATGGACGCGATCCGGAGCCTCGTCGACGGGGCCGCCGCGACGTATCCCCAGCAACCAGCAGGGGAGCACGATCGTTGGTGGCTGCCGGCCCACCTCGGCGGCTCCGCCCCCACGCCTGAGGAGGCGGAAGAGCGTCTCGCCCGTCAGCGGGCCGAGGAGCGCCAGGCGCTACGAGAGCGGGCACGCGAGCGGCGGGCGGAACGGGAGCGCGGCGGTAGGTGAGGGGTGTCAGCGCACCGCTGTCTCGTCGACGACGGACCGGGGCAGCGACAGCTGGGCCGCGATTGCGGTGACCACCACAATCGTGTCCATCCGTCCCTCGTCGGTCAGCCAACCGCCAGGCAGCGGGAAGCCGAGCCGTCGCAGCCCCTCCCATAGGCGACGGTCCGGTCGCACCGCGTCAGCGCCACAGCAACGGGCCAGGGTCGCGAGCGTGGTCGCGTCGACCCCCGGCACGCCACCAACCCAGGGTTCTGTCAGGGGCTGGAGTTCGAAGGGGAGAGCTTCGACCGCCCAGCGGCGCACTGCGCCCTCCTCGTTAAGCCCACAAACCTCGGCATACTCATGCAGTCGGGTTGCGACGGCCCGGATCAGTGCGAGCTTCGACCGCTTGACGCCGTACGTCTCAGGCACGCCTCGTTCTGCGAGCGCTGCGAGCGACGTCGCGTTCTGGCTGTGCTCGAAGGCGGCCCGCGCGAATTCCACGAACGGGCTGGTGGTGCGCAGCCCCGAGGTGACGACGACATGGAAGACCATGGCGGGACGGCGACCGGCGAACGCCTCCTCGATCCCTCGGGCCGCAGTCCACGCCTGCTCGCCGACCACGCTGTAGCGGGCGCGTAGGTTGCCGACGGCCGCATCCCATCGCTCCAGCCGGCTCAGCGTTCGACTCAGCACCTCGGCGCCGTCCGGCGGCCAGGGGTCACGTGCGGCTGCGAGCAGCGCGGGCGCGGAGGGCAAAGCGACTCCTTCTGTCCGTCTCCGGAGCCTCCGTGGGAGGCAACGGTAGGCGGTAACCTTCGCCGCCGTGAACCCCATCGATTTCCTCAAGGTCCTGCTCGACCCCCATCGACTCGCAGTGGTCGGCCTCGTCGCGCTCGAGCCAGCCACGGTCGCGGAGCTTTCCGGCCGAACCGGCCTGCGTGAGCGCGAGGTTCTCTCTGCGCTGGCTCCGCTGGCTGACGCGGGGATCGTTACGGACGAAGGCCGCCGGTACCGGCTCGTGCCGGAGGCGCTACGCGAGCTGGCCCGCCACTTGCCACAGGCCGAGCCGCCCGCCGAGGCGGTTTTTCTCGGCATGACCGAGGACGAGAGGCAGGTGCTGGCACGCTTCTTCCAGGGACGGCGCCTGCTCGAGATCCCTTCTCAGCGTTCGAAACGACGTGTCGTTCTCGAGCGGATCGCTCTGGACTTTGAGCCCGGGGTGCGCTATCCGGAGTCGGAGGTGAACGCCAGGCTCGTGCGCTACCACGACGACTATGCGGCGGTGCGCCGCTATCTCGTCGACGAGGGCTTTCTCGACCGGGCCGAGGGGGAGTACTGGCGCACCGGTGGACGCGTTGAACCCAGCCCGGCCCGTACCTGATCCGCGGTTATGAGACCTCTGCCCAGGTGGAGGCGCCCGGCCTCTCAGCGCGCCTGGACGAGAAAAGGACCGGTCGCGTCATCGCGGCAGCGCTCGAGCACGTCGAGGATGGTCGCCACGCCAAGACGTGTGCCACCACGTCGCGGTGATCCGCCGATGGTCTCGCTGCCCCCCCATACGTCGTCGCCTTCGCAGCCCTCGAGCCGGTTCAGTTCCTGAAAGGCCCTGGGAAGGTTGAAGGCGACATAGGGGCTGGTCTTGCCGATCGAGAACTCGACCCGACCTTTGTGGTATCGCCTCGACACGAACAGGTCGATGCCCACTTGGCGTAGCTGAGCCCGGGCGAGGGGACCGTGCTCCTCGATGGCAGCGACCCGTCCGCGCCGCTCGAGTACCGTGTAGGCGGAGGCGGTCCGAGCCTTCTGGGCCTTGCCCGCCGCAAAGCGACCGAGTCGCCGTCCAACCTCACGAATGGTCCTCGCCATGGTCGCGACCGTATTCGGCCGGCGCTGACAGGGGGCGAATATCCAGGCGAGTTGCCCCAGAAAGTCCTGGTCGGTGACCGGCACGTAACAGCCACCTGTGGTGTCGAGCAGGCCCTCCGCGTCAACGAGACGGCGGATCCGCGGCTCGTCGATAGCGTCCTGGTGCTCGAGCAGCCATACCGACAGGCACACGTCCTCATCAGCATGGTTGACGTGGACGTGGAGCCGAT
Organism: Actinomycetota bacterium; assembly: GCA_030862025.1. Taxonomy (GTDB): domain Bacteria; phylum Actinomycetota; class Nitriliruptoria; order Nitriliruptorales; family JAHWKO01; genus JALYGD01. The sequence goes on from JALZEO010000195.1 coordinate 6,149, forward strand.
CGGGATCCTCGATGAGTTGCAGTGGTCCGAAACGGATGGCGAGCGCGACCTGTTCACAGGTCGCTCGCGTCGCGAGGCGATCGACGCCGGTGTGGTGGTCGAACGATGCGTGCGTAGGATTCTGGCGCGGAGGTCCCTCGACGTAACCGTCGAGCGCAACCGCCGGTGCCGGCAGCCGCTTGAACTCCTCCCAAGTCACCACTTCGTTCGGATGGCATTCCACCAGCACCATGCGCAACCGATCCTCTTCAATTGAGCCCAGAGGCTTGCACACCTCGTCCGAGTTGAGCCCATCCGCGCCTGGTCGGTGGACCCCGGTCGTCCCCAACGCCCAATTTCCGGCAAGTGCGGCGCCCGAGAACGGTGCCCCCCCTCTTGCTGCCTGTGCATGGTACGACTGTGGCGGGGGGAGTCCGCGTAGGTCCCGCCTACTCGACCACACCCACGATGTGTCCGGGTGGGACCTCGAGGGTGAGCCAGATCTTTCCGGGTAGGCGATGGAACACGGCTCCGTCCGCGGCCATGCCGGCCGCGTCGACCACCAGTACGACCGGCCGTCCCCTGCGCGCCCCTACCTGGCGGGCTGCGGGTATGTCCTCATAGAGGTGGACCAGCCGGCGGCCCATGGGAGAAATCCCGCCGGCCCGGATCGACGCGACGTTGCGCTCCGGCGTGCCGTGGTAGAGGCGGGATGGCGGGGCGGCCGGCGGGTAGCCCACTTCGACCGCCACACTGTGGCCGTACCGGGCGCGGATGTACGTTTGATCGGGGGAAAGCTCGAACCGCTGTTTGTCTCCGCCGCGGACCACCTGCTCGAGGTCTGCCGGGAAGAGCTCGACACCGAGTCCCCGCAGTCCCATCAGGAGCTCGTCGACCGGCGTCCAGCCAGCTGCATCGAGGGTCACGCCGGCGAGCTCCGGTTCGTGGCGAAGGACGCGGGAGAGGAGCTTGGAGACCCGCACGCGTTGAATGCGGCCCACGGTCACACGCCCATGCGCAGGAGCCCTGCAAGCTGGATCATCACTGCCTCAGCGGCCGTTCGGACGACGTCGGCCACGCACCGTAGTAGGCGGACAAGGCCGCCTGTCAGTCCGCACCGTCCGGCCTCCCCCACCCTCATCGGCCGGCGGCGGGGGCAGTAGCATGAGGGGCGACCGCCCCCAAACTTCTCCATAGGGTGGCGGCTCGACCATTGAGAGGATGCTTCGGCGTGACGCGGTGGCTCCACGGTTTGATCCTGCGCCTCTACCGCCGGCTGCCCACGCGTCTACGCCGTTTCGTCGTGCGCCGCTCGACCCCCACCTTCAGCGTCGGCTCGATCTGCGTCATACAACACGACGACGGTTCCATCCTGCTCGTGCGACTGTTGTACCGCGCCAGATGGGGCTTTCCCGGGGGACTGCTCAAGCGGAGGGAGCATCCCGTGGAGGCGGCGAGGCGTGAGGCCCTCGAGGAGACCGGGCTCGATATCCAGGTCGTGGCTGCGCCCGCAGTCGTCGTGGCTCCCGAGCCTCGCAGGGTCGACGTCATCTACCGCTGCCGAGTTTCGGACGGATGCGATCCCGAAGCCGCGCGGCCGGAGTCCCCCGAAGTCGTCGAGACACGCTGGTTCCGGCCCGACGACCTTCCCGAGCTTCAGCACGAGGCCTCGCAAGCACTCATGGCGCTCGGACGCAGCGACGCGCAGCTCGCC
>JALZEO010000202.1 GCA_030862025.1 Actinomycetota bacterium
GGTCAGAACCGCGCGAATGGCGGCGTGGAGTCCGTGGGCTCGGGAGCGACCTACGCGGCGGGACGCGGGGTGGATGCGGGCCCGCCACAGCGCTTCGTCGGCGTAGATGTTGCCAACTCCTGCCACATGCCTCTGACCGAGCAGTGCCGCCTTCACCGGCGTCCGGGTAGATGAGAGCGCCGAGGCGAAGCGGGCCGGATCGAATTCGTCATCGAGGGGCTCGGGCCCGAGAGCGGCGAGAGTGGGAATCGAACGGTAGTCGCCCGCCTCGACCACCGTGATCCGGCCGAAGCGGCGCACGTCGCGGAAGACGAGCTCACGGCCGTCGTCCAGCGTCAGGCGTGCCCGCGCGTAGGCATCGGCACGGTCGAACTGCAGCGAACCCGTCATGCCGAGGTGTAGGACGAGCTCGAGCCCCGAGTCGAGCGGGCAGAGGAGAAACTTGCCGCGCCGTCCAACCTCGAGCACGGTACGACCCGACAGCCGCTCGAGGCTGGCGAAGCGGCGCTGGGGCTCGGCCTGGACCGCCTCTATGCGCCGGCCGCTGAGGGCGGGTGCGAGCTGTCGGCGGACCGACTCGACCTCGGGCAGCTCGGGCATGCGATCAGGCTATCCGGGAACCGCGCGGCATTCGACCGGCCCGGCACTAAGCCGACCGACCGCTGGACGTGTCCTGGTGGCGGACGGGCCAGTACGGTGGGTCAAGGGCCGCCGCTACTTCGATGGCGCCTTCGGTGGAAGGAGACACGACGAGCGGCACATGCACGACTAGCAGCCAAAGTCCAGGAGCCGAGCCAAGCGCTACGCATCCGGAATGGGGCTGAGAGAGCACGCAGTCAGCCTGGTGCGATGTGCAGCTGGCCAGCATCCGGGAAAGGAGACACGATGAGCGAGAGCACCGGCCCGAGCAGCCCTGTCGAGCGTGTCGTCGAGAAGGTGAAGGGCACGGCGAAGGAGGCCGCCGGCACCATTACGGGCAACGAGGAGTTGCGAAGAGAGGGAGAAGAGCAGGAGCAGGCCGCCATGCGCGGGGAAGGCTGGGAGCAGGAATCCGAACAGCACGGAATCCCCGATTACCCCAAACGCGCGGTGCCGCCGGACGAGCCGCGTTAGCCTCACCCGCTTTCACCCGACCGGCGCCTGGCGCCAGGGCCAGGCGACCGGGCCCGTGATCGCCAGCCTTCCCGAGTGAGCGGCTTGAGCCGGGCGCGGGCGAGCCTTTCTGGCCCAGACCCTGACCTACGACGTGTGCCGCCCGTGAGCGGTCCCCGGGCCGGTACGGTGGTGACATGGTTTCGAGTTCGCGAGCTACCCCTCGCCGGCGTCTCAAACGCGACCGCGACGAGTTCGGCAGACCCTCGAACGCCCGGCCCCGTGACCGTCTCGGTCGCCCCCTGGCACGAGACGCTCAGCCCGAGCTGACCGTGGAGGAGTTCGACCTCCACGACCCTCATCAGGCGCTCGCCACGGCGATCGAACTGTGGAACGAGGAGCGCTTCTTCGAGGCTCACGAGGTGCTCGAGGACGTGTGGCAGGCTGCTCCCGAGGAGGACCGCCGGTTCTGGCAGGGAATCATCCAAGTCGCGGTCGGTTGCGTGCACCATCAGCGCGGCAACGTCCACGGCACGAGCGCGCTCCTGCACAAGGCGGCGGACAAGCTGGCCGACTACCCGGAGGTCCATCACGGCGTCGACGTCGGGCAGCTGCGGGTGTTCGCCGAGAACACGGCCCACGTGGTCGAGGAGGCGCAGGAGATCATCGACATTGGTTATCCGCAGTTCCCCGCTCTGCCTGGGGGTGCTCGCTTCGGCGACGACAATGGCGCGCCGCGGGCACCGTGAGCGACCTCGTGCAAGGGCTCGCCGGGGGGTACCGATTCCGCTGCGAAGGGTGCGGCAATGTCACCCGCTTCGATGTCGTGGAAGCCGCCCGAACCCGCCGCTACTACCACTACGACCTCGGCGGTGTGGGCAGAGTGGAGGAAGAGGAGGTCCTGGTCCGCACGGTCCAGTCCGTCACCTGCCGCTGGTGTGGTCGCACGGATGCCATCGTCGTCGAGCCGGCTCCCGCCGCGGTTGCCGACGAGCCCCCAGAACGGTGATCGGGTCGACCCGAGGAGGAGGCGTCAGCAGTTTTCCCGGTGTACCGTCGCCTGACATGGAGTCCCGCCGACGCCTCTGGTACAGCGCCCTCGCTGGAGCTGCGGTCGTCGGTGGCCTTGCCGCGCTTGCGGTGTCGGCGGGAAGGCGTCGGCGCCGGGCGGCTGTCCCGGCCACGGTGAGCGAGGGCAGCGAGCAGCGGCGGCGAGGCACCCCACAGGACCGCGGGCAGGTGCGCAGCTACGCCATTGACGTCGAACGCCTCCGTCAGACCGAGGCGTTCGAACCGGCCGTCGAGTACCTCACCTACATCCAGTCCCGACGCGGGGAAAGCTCCCACCTGCTGTTCGTCCGGCACGAAGACCTCGACGCTATAGCCGCTCTCGAAGGAGAACGTCTGGAGACCTTCCTCGAGCGCCTCCAGCACCTCGGCGTCGTCATCTCGAAGAACTAGGCCGTGACGGCAGGCGACGCGAGGGGTCCCAGCCCTCCATCTGCCGCAACATCCCTCGAGCAGTTGTCCGGGGAGGATTGGCTGCTGTTGCTCCCCTACGTACGTGCCGCACTCAACGCACTCGAGGACGGCCTGGTCACCCCCCGCATGGCTCAGCTCAGGGCGATCCCGTCCGGGAAACTCGCATCGGGAAGGTCGCGACGCGACCTCTGCCGCCTTCTCGCTGCCGGTGGTCCCCTGTGGCGTGAAACGGTGGAGCGTCTCGCCCGTGACGAGGATGCCGCGAGGCGTTTTGACTGGCTGCTGAAGGGCGAGGAACCTCCGCCGAGCACCGCTCCGGTGTCACCCGTACAGCAATCACCGACGACCTCAGGCGCCGGTCCCGCCGACCGGCCGAAGCGTGACCGGGAGACACGAGCCCGAGGTCGAGAGCTGGTCGAGCAACGCGATGCGGCCCGAAGGCGCGCGACCGGCCTGGAGGCGCGTCTCGAGATCGAGCGGGAACGCAACGCGGCCCTCCAGTCCAGGCTCGAGCAGGTGACCGCCGACCGCGACGAGCTCACCCGACGGCTCGAGGACGTCGCTGCTGAGCGGGAACATGCTATCGAACGCGCCACCAGGCATGCGGATGCACAGCTCGCAGCCGCCCGCGAGGAGCTGCGTGCCCTCCGTCGGGCCGAGGAGGAGCGCCGCCAAGCGCGGCGGCGAGGGGCGAGCCGCCGTGTCGGCTCAGGACTCCGGGCGCAACGAGATGACGGGCTTCGGGCACGGCGTCCCCAGCGGGTCGCCACAGCCGGACGTCCCAGCCGCCTACCGCGCGGCTTGGCGCCGGGGACGGCAGACGCGGCAGCGGCCCTGCTGGTGGCTGGTCGTTGGGTACTGGTCGACGGCTACAACGTGACGAAGCAGCATCGCAATCACTTGCCTCTCGAGCACCAGCGACTGTGGCTCGTGCGGCTGCTCGAAGGACTCGTCGCTCGGACCGGTGTCCGTTGCCGCGTCGTCTTCGACGGTGATCCTCTCGCCGGCGCCCCCGCCACGAGCTCGCGAGCGGTGGGGGTCACCTTCACGAAAGGCGGGACGGCCGACGACGAGCTCGTGGCGATGGTTGCCGGAGTGGATCCCGACGAGCCCGTGGTCGTCGTCACCGATGACCGGGAACTCGCCACACGTCTGGGGGAGCTTGGGGTCGACATCATCGGCACGCGAGAGTTCGTGGCGGCCGCCGAATAGAAGCGATCGAGGCTCGTGTCCCTTCGACCCGTCAGGCGCGGTAAGTTGGCGTGCGGCGACCGAGCCGTGCAGGATGGCGGGAAGCGGCTTTCAGAGCCAGCAGAGTCAGCACACGCGGCCCGTTCGGGGGGCACAGGAGCACAGCCGCCGGAGACGATCGTGATCGACGTGCACCTCATCGGCTACACGGCAGACCTGCGACACATCGTCTTGGACCTCGAGCCCGGCCAGCGCGGCGGCCGCTATCGGCTGGAAATCGATCTCGACCTCTTCCTCACGCTCGATGAGGTCCGCGAGCGGCGGCGGGCGGCGGGTTTGGAAGCAGGCCCCCCCATCGGGGCCGCCGGCGAGGTCGACGAGGCGGGTGCGGCTGCCCTGGTGGTCCTGGACACCGACGAGCGGGACTTCATCGTTGACGACGAGATCAAGGGCCCCGCTCCCGATGCCTCAGCCCCGCATCCAGAAGTCGGGCGCGGCGACCCGCCGGACGGGCGTGAGGGGTACTGGCGCGATCGGGGGGCCCCGCAGACGAACGCTGACACGGCGACAGCCAGCGATGCTAGCTCCCTCAGCACGGAGGAACTTGGAGCCACGTCCGGCCCGGACCCCGCCGATTCGCCTTCAGCTCAGGCTGACTTGGAGCTGAACGGCGAGTCCGGCCCGGTCGCACCCCCCCCGACGCCGCAGCCGGAGAGCCGCTTGACGCCTGCGGAAATTCAGGCGCTCCTGCGAGCGGGGCGCTCACTGCGGACCGTCGCGAAGCTGGCGGGAATCGACGTCCAGCGCGTCGAGCGCTGGCTGACACCGATCCTGGCGGAGCGAACCCAGGTCATCCAAGAAGCCCTCGCGACCCCCCTTGGCTCTGCCACCGGCAACTCTCGCCAGCCGCTCGTCGCGGCCGTGACCCGAAATCTCTCCCTCCGGGGTATCGAAATCGGCCACCTCTCGTGGACCGCGAATCGGCGGAGCGACGGCCGCTGGACCGTCCAGCTGCGCTACCGCGACGAAGACCGGGTCCGCTGTGCGTCGTGGAGCTTCGATCGTCGAGACCGGACCTTGACGGCAGGAAGCGCACTCGCCCTTGAGCTGGGTTGGAACGAGGATCCTGGTGACCGTGAGGAGGACGAGCCGGCCCGGTCGCGTCGGACCGCTGCAGACGCTCTGGTTGAGGCGCGGCTCGCCCAAGGCATGGCGCCAACA
>JALZEO010000224.1 GCA_030862025.1 Actinomycetota bacterium
CTCGGGGATCCGCTCGGGATCGACACCGGTCGGTACGAGGATCCCCGCGGTCAGCCCCGTGAGTACCCCGCCGCCGAGCGCGATCAGCACGTAGTAGATGAACCACTCGCCCGTGAAGCGGACGAAGTCCATGCGCCGCTCGTGCGACCGCACGATCCCGTTCATGTACGGGTAGGCGACCACGAACCACAGCACGACGGGGAGGTGGGCAGCGACCAGTAGCTCGGTCGACGCGTCCTCGCGGTACGGGTAGAGGTTGATCACGAGAGCGGCGACCACGAACGGGGCGGCCGTCAGCAGCGACTGGCGCAGGGGGAGTCGCCGTCGGCGGACGAACCAGCCAGCGAGGAACGGCAGCACGAGCAGGCTTGCGTTGCGCACGAGCCAGACGGACTCCTCGCTCGGGAACCCCGCCGCCAGGCGTGCGACCTGGATCGTGACGGCCGCTGCAACGGCCAACACGAGCACCTCGGGCCAACGGCTCTCGAGCTGCTGCTCGCCCGGATCGGAGAGGACGAGCTGCTTCCAGAGCCTGCCGCTGTGCTCGCGCGCGAACTCCCGGGATAGCTCATCGAGGCTTCCCATGCGCTTCACCGCTACCAGGAAGGCCTCGTCGGCCGCGAGGCCGGCCTCGTCCAGATCAGCGATCTGCTCACGCAGATGGGCCTCTAACTCCTCCACGTCGCGGCCATCGACGGCCGGGCTCTTTTGGACGAAGCTCCGCCACTCAGCGATCTGCGACTCCAGCTGCTCCATCGATTAGGCCCTCCCGAGCGCGAAGGGCAGCAGGTCGGTCCTTCCCCAGACGTCACCCAGCGCTCGCGTCACGGTTACCCACTGGCGCTTGTGTTCCGCGAGTGCCGCATGCCCCTCATCGGTGATCGCGTAGTACCTGCGGCGGCGCCCCTCAGGCGGCGTTCGCCACTCCGTGGTCACGTGCCCGAGGCGGTGCAGACGATGGAGCAGCGGGTAGAGCATCCCATCGGTCCACTCGAGCTCACCGTCCGAGAGCTCGCGAATGCGCTTCAGAATGGCGTACCCGTAACTCTCGCCCTCGGCCAGGATCGCCAGCACCAGCGGCGTCGCCGACGCCGCGACGAGGTCCTTGTCGATCTGCACCACCACGGATACCTCGAACCGGAATGCATAGAAGCACAAGGTATCTTACAGGTCCCACCTGACGAGGCCAAGATCCGCATGGGACCGCGTGCCTGCCTCACCGTGCCTTGAGATGGGCTGACGAGAATGACCCCACACTTCGCGCAAGTTTCATCCCGGGGACGTCATGAGGTAACTCGTCGTTACGGGTCGTCGGGCAGGATCATGCCATGCAGAGTAGTGTCGGGCTGCGATCGCCGCGCCTCTCCCCGATCGTGGGCAAGCACGGCTACCACATCGCCATCTTCGACCTCGACCGCACCCTGCTGCCTGGTTCGAGCCTGGTGTGTCTTGGCCGCGCCCTCGTCCGAGAAGAGGTGATCGAGCGCCGCCACCTGCTCCGCCACGTCCTGTGGGGCCCGCTCTTCTCCCGTCTGGGGCTCGGAGATGACCGCATCTCTCGCCTGCGAGAGAGCCTGTTGTCCATTGCCGCCGGAAGGGAGCACGCCGACCTTCTCTCGGTGATCGGGAGCTTGGCTCCTAACCTCGCCTCGCGCCTCTACCCGGCTGCGCGCTGGCTCGTGGGTCACCACCTCGACGCCGGACATTTCTGCGTCCTGCTTTCCTCCGCTCCGCAGGAGCTCGTCGAGGCCGTGTCCACCCAGCTGGGAACACACCGGGGCCTGGGGACGCGGCCGGAAGTCGTCGACGGACGTCTCACCGGCCGGCTCTCGGGGCCCTTCTGCTACGGGGCCGGGAAGCTCGAGCGGCTGCTCGCCGAGCTCGGCGATGTCGATTTCGCGAACGCCTCGGCGTACTCCGACAGCGCCTCGGACCTCCCGCTGCTCTCCGCGTGCGGTCGGCCCGTCGCGGTCAACCCCGACCGCCACCTTCGGCACGTGGCCCGCACAGCCGGTTGGCCGATCCTGCGCTTCTCGTAGTCGGCAGAGCCGATCTCCGAGTAGGCCGCGGACGATCCTCTTCTCGCGCTTCTGCTACCGGAACCTCAATAGCCGTCAAGGTTCACCCGGCCTTCACCACGACGTGGCCGCAGGGCTACCCCAGCCCTCCTAACGTGCGGAGTGTCGGACAGTCTCGTCCTCACCGCCGCCGGCACGAGCCTGGCCAAGGCGTTCTCAAGCCCCACCTCATTCGCGTGCTGTCCGAGATCGGCGATTGCCTCCGGGGCAGGGGAATCACAGGTCGGGGTGTAGCGGTACAGCGGTGACGACGGTGTTCTTGCGAAACAGCAGGCGCCCCTTGAGCATGAGGGCGTTCCGATTGTGCAGAAGCTGTTCCCACCAGTGGCCGATACCAAACTCGGGGATGATGACGGTGACGACGTCGTGGTCCTCGCTCTGGTCGAGGTGGTCCACGAAATAGAGCACCGACTGGGTCAGCTCCTCCGAGGACCTGAGGATGGCGAGAGGCACCTCAATGTTATGGTGGTCCCATTGCCGCTCGATCGCTTGGCGTTGCTCTTCGCTATACACCACACTG
>JALZEO010000034.1 GCA_030862025.1 Actinomycetota bacterium
CCGTTGGTGAGCGCAGCCAGAGAGGCGATGTGTACCGCTACGAGCACCGGACGCGTCGTGGCTCCCATGCCGCGAAGCACGAAGAATCCCCCCACGCCCGCCCCCGTCGCAGCTAGCCCCACGCTGCGGTTGCTCACCTCGCGGGCAGCCGGGCACGCCTCGATGATCATGAGGGCATCGCTCACGTCCTCGCGGCAGAGGAGGTGGGCGCTCCAGGGCGGCGGCTCGCCCGGCCGTCGAATCCCGATCCCAACGTCAGCCGCAGCGAGGGCGGCGTGGTTTCGGCTCGCCACGACACAGACGACGTGACCCTCGCGTTGCAGCCGCTCAATCGCCCCGACGAGCATCTCGCCGTCTGGCAGGACCCACTCGGCCTCGACGCCCGCCACCTCGTCCGACTCGCTGGTCGCAAACGCTAGAGCCAGCCCGGCCTCTGCAGCCGCGGCCACCACGCGGTCGTGGAGGGCGTTCTGCTCACGACGGGTCTCGACGAGCGCGACGGGCTCGTCGTGATGGGCCAGCACGAGCACCTCCGAGCCACGCCGTTCGAGCTCGCGAACGTGTCGGCGTAGCCTCGGGTCGGGCCCAACGGAGCCCTCTTCGAAGGGCGCGAGCTTCCACTCCCCTCGATCACACGCCGTGTCGGGAGCCTGCCGGTCGAAGAGCTCGGCGACCCGCTCACGCGCCCGGTCCTCGGCGATGTTCCCTACCCGGACGATCTCCCCGATGAGGCGCACGTCATCGGCGTGCAGGAGGCGCCGTTCGACCACCACGAGGTCGACGCGGTCGAGCAGCCTCAAGACCCCGGGATCGAAGGCGAGGATGTCGCGCTGGGCCAGTATCCGTCCGAGGTGGATGGCGAAAGCCTCCCGCCCGAGCCGTGCTGCCTTCGGCATCCCGGCCGCCAGCGCAGCCGAGGCCCGCTCCAGGTTGCGGGTCGCGGGCAGGGTGATTCCCGCCGCCGCAAGGGACGTGAACCACGCCCGCTCGGCATAGGTCTCGATCGGGCCCTCGGGGAGCGGGGCCACGCGGGGCTCGAGCACGACCGGCTCTCCTCGGGCTTCGGACGCGTCGCCACACAGCTCGGGCTCGCGCCGCTCCCAGGACGCTCGTCGGGCGGCGATCTCGGCGATGGTCCCCGCGCGGTGGAGGAGATCGATGGCTGGTCCGAGCGGTCCCTGACCGAGCCCCGCGACGACCGCGGTGAGGACCGACAGGGCCAGGTCGGCGGTGCCGCTGCCGAGACGGGTCTCGAAGACCCGACGCAGCCGAGGGGCGTTCTCGAGTAGACCCACCGTGGCGGTCAACCCTGCCGGCAGTGCGGGGAGGGGGCTGTAGCGACCGGCCGTGGCGATGGCGAGGCTCGCCGCGTCGGCGCCCAGCGAGACGAGCTGCCGCAGCAGCGGGGTGAGGTCTGCGGGATGCTCGGGGAGCTCTTCCTCGCTCTCGTGCCAGGCCGCGTCGACCTCGTCCACGACGGCAATGAGCTCTTCTGCGCTGGTTTCGGCTGGGTCATAGTCGACCACCAACCGCTGGGCGAACCCGTTCACCGCCGCCCATTCCACGCCGCGACGCCCAAGCAGGCGCATCTCGAGGCGTTCCATGGCCGACCGGTCTGTGGAGAGGGCGACCGACAGCTGCGCGTGGAGCCTGCCCTCACGCACCCAGACCGGGCGAGCGCGTCCGCGCAGGAGGTCGAGGGCATAGCGCAGCTGGCCGGCCGCATGCTGCGGCCAGTCACCCGTTCCACGGGCGACAGCACTTAGGGGCGCACTCACCACCGCGCCGGCGGTATGCGCGGCGAAGCCGACGAGCTTCCCCGTGCGACTCCGCACTTCTCCTACGAGCCCGCCCGCGGTACGGGCAAGCGGTACGAGGAATGAGCCCACCACCACCGCCCCGCCTCCACGGAGGTCGCGGGTGCAACACGGCGACCGAAGGTTTGAGTAGCCCTGCGCCGGCCCCGCGGCGTCCCTCAAGTCCAAAATGCCGGATCACCCCGAGGAGCGAACCCTAGCGCGGTGGGTTGGTCGTCGTCGCGGCCGGGCGTCACAGGGGGGCCGTGCCACCACCTGGCCAGCGGCGCCGGCCCGGGAGGAGTACCCGCGCAGTGCCCCCCTGGCCGCAGGCGGGTACGAGTTCGACCCGACCCCTCGCCCTGACAGCGTCGACGCGTCGTCGCAGCGTGTCGTCGGCGATGAGCGCCTGCAGGGCAGCACCCGGGCAGCGGGTGGCGATGTAGGCGCGGTGGCCGCGGATCGTCGCTGGGCTCAGGCCGAACTTCTCCGTGGCCCAGGCGAGCAGGTCGACGAGAGCGTCGAGCTGCGGCCCCGAAGGCGATTGCTCGTCGAAGTTTCCGTCGAGACAGGCCGTGAGGTGGCCCGTCGGGTCGTACCGCGTGAACGTGCCGGGAACTGCCGAGAGCGCCCGACCTTCGAAGAGGGTGCCGGCGCGGTCGATCAGGAAGTGATAGGCAAGGTCGGTGAGCCCGCGGCGCTGGTGGTGCCGCTGGTAGTTTCGCAGCCGGTCAGGGCTGCCTGCAGGGTCGGTGACGACGACGGCGGTGTGATGGATGGTGAGACGTTCGATGCGATGGGCGGCGAGCGGTCCCGTCGGTGGTAGCGCACCCCAGGCGTCACGGCAGATGAGCGTACGGGCGCTGGCCTGCGGAGCCTGCGGCAGAGGTGGGCTGGCCGTGCGTTCGGCGAGCTGGTCGGGCCATGGCGTGTTTCTCGGCACGCCGGGAGGCAGGGTCTCGGCGGGTGGGGGCCGCGACGGGCTGGGACGCGATGGTGCGTCACGAGCCATCAGCGCGACCAGGTCCCCGGCCGCGATGGCCAGCGTTACCCCAACGAGGCCCCGAACCAGCGTGCGTCGCTGCATGCGCTCCTCACCGCCAGTTAGCTCAGCCGGGTCGCCTGCAAAGATAAGGCTTCCAGGCGCTCTGGCAGATTGGCACCACCTTGAGCAGGCGGGGCAGGATGGCGAAGCGCGACTCAGGAGAGGTCCCTGAGACGGTTCCTGATCGTCCTTGTGGTGGGCGTGGTCGTTGTGGCGGCGGTGGTGGAGCTGGTCGCTCCCTCGGTCATCGAGGCCCGCATGGAGGAGCGGGTACGGGAGCGGACTCGCGAAGTCGCCGGTGTCAGCGCCGAGGTTGATTCCTTCCCGGTCGTCACCCGCCTGCTGATGACGGGTCGCATCCGCCACGTGACGCTCACGTTGGATCAGGTAGTTCGTCAGCGGGTGACCTTCGCGACCGTCCGCCTCACGCTCGAAGGCCTGGAGCTGGATCGCGACGTGTTGCTCCGACACCAGGAGGTCGACCCGCGCGACATCGAGAGCGGCATGCTGACAGCGGAGTTGACAGCCGCGGTGCTGTCCGACCTTGTCGACGCGCCGGTGGAGCTGCGTCCGGGGCAGGTGTCGGTGACTCTGGGAGGGACGGAGGTGACGGTCCAACCGGAGATCCGGGACCGGACCCTGCGACTGGGCGGGCGTCGGGTCACCGCCCTCAGCCTCCCCCTGCCGGAGGAGCTGGCGACCTGCTCCCCCGACCTCGTGGTGCAGCTCGGGCGGCTGCTGTTCTCCTGCCGCTTGCAGGAGCTGCCCTCCATGCTCAAAGGTGCGAGTGGGTGAGCAGTCGTCAGCGACGTGAGCGGATGCCGATCATCGGGGAGGTTCCCGGAATCGCTGTCACCGACTCAGCACGGTGGCGACCGTGACCCCGTAGAGCAGGTGGTCGGCAACCTGCGGCGCGGCTGGCAGGGCACGTATGCGGGGAAAGCGGCGGCCCACGATGCCGAGGTCGAGTGTCGCGATAGCCAGACCTGCCACAGCTCCCATCAGGACCGGATGCCGTCGGGGCAGGAACCGGGCGAGCACCACGCCCCACCCCAGCGACAGCCCGCTGTGGACCGCTGCCGCGGCGGTGAAGAGCCCGAGAGATCCGGCGTTCGGAGCCAGAATGCTTCCCGCGGCGCGCGCGGCCTCGAGCGGATCACCTCCGGTGACGAGGGCCCATAGCGTCGAAGGTGCCCCGCTGACCACCCCTGCGATGGCGCCGGCTACAACCCCGTCGCGGGCCGCGGCTGGTAGATCAAGGCCCCCGGCTGCCTGCACCCGTCGCTCCGCTCGCCCACTCCCGCCGCATTCAACCTCGGTGCGAGGGCGACCATGAACCGTGGTGCCCCGGCCTGCTGATGCACCTGGCAGAGGAGGAGTGTGGGGGCCGCGGCCCTGACCCCGTGGCGAGACGGAGCCCGCCTGCCACCTCAGCGACCACCGCTCTGCCCGTCGTGGTCTCGGCGTAGTCGCAGCCGGCACCGTGCTCTACGTGATCGCCGGAGGCCCGTAGCCCGGGTACGCCTTCTCGTCCGCCAACGAGGCCCTCGACCTCCAACCCCTTCGGCCCGCCGTGCCCTGACGGGCCTGGCGAGATCAGATCTTGGGCACGGCCGCGGCCTCGTCCGGCAACGGAGGGACGTTGGCCGGGGGGATCGAGGCTCTCGCCATGTCGAGCCGGCGTGCGATGGCGAGCGCCAGAGGGGCGGCGACCGCGACGATCGCACCGCTGGACACCAGTACCGCCTGCACACCCACTGCGGCCGCGGCCGCGGGAGCGAACACCAGGGGCAGCAGCGAGGAGGCATTCTGCTGCATCGAGATCGCCCCCATGACTCGGCCGACCATACCGGCACGGGTCGCGCGCTGTGCGAGGATGCGGAGCAGCGGCAGCAGTGCCCCCAACGGCACCGACCAGATCACGGCGCCGACCGCGACCCAGAGCAGTGACGACGTACCCGCGTAGAGCATCGAGCCCAGACCGGCTCCCACCGACAGGGCGATAGCCACTTGGAAGCCTGGCCGGCGGTCCGCCGTCCGCTCGAGCAGGGTCGAGCCGGTGAAGAGTCCGATGCCGAACAGCGCGTTCACCCAGCCGACCATTTCGATGCCGGTGCCCAGGACGTCCCGGAAGTAGAGCGGCTCCAGCGCGATGAACGCACCGAAGGCCAGCCACGACAGGCTTCCGAGGCACATGACCGTTGCGATGGGGCGGTGGGTGTAGGAGTAGGCGAGACCGGCTCGAAGCTCGGCCAGACTGGTCGTTGAGGCTTCGGCAGCTTCGGCTGCCCGCAGTCGCACGTTTCGAAGCAGCGCTAGGGCCACGAGGGACGTGAGGGCGTCGAAGACGAAGACCGTGTCGACGTTCGCGACGGTCACCAGCACGGCACCGAGCGCCGGTCCCACGACGAGCGCAAGCCAGCCGGCCGATTCGAGTCTGGCGTTGACGGCCTGCAACGCCTCCTCGCTGCCGACG
>JALZEO010000014.1 GCA_030862025.1 Actinomycetota bacterium
GCCCATGGGCGACAACGTGAAACCGCGCACCCGTGAGGCCACGACTCTGGCCTGCCGGTAGTGGAACAGCGGCAGGACAGGCAGATCGGAAAGGACGATGCTTTCAGCTTCGTGCCAGAGAGCCGCCCGCCTGGCCGGATCAAGCTCACGACGCGCACTATCCAGCAGCGCATTCACCTCAGGGTTCTTGTAGCGAGTGGCGTTGTCGATGCCGATTCGGCTCTGGTGGAACAGCGGATAGAGGAGCGCCTCCGCCGAGGGATACTCCGCAATCCAGCCCGAGAGGAAGAAGGATGCGTCGCCGCGCCGAATGCTCTCGAGCCATCCTGCCTGAGGCAAAGGTCGGAGCGTCAGGGTGCCGGGGCCGAGCACGCTGTTCACGTCACGCTGAACCCGCTCGGCCACAAGCTGGTGATCGGCCCCCTCGAAGTAGACGAGCTCCAAGGGCCCGAGCTGCCGACCGACGAGGAGCTGGGCCGCCCGCGCTGGGTCGTAGTTGCAGAACTCGCACGCAGGAAGCTGGTAACCCTCCAACCCCGCCGGGACGATCGAGTGGGCGGCGACACGCGCTTCGTCGCCAAGCTCTTTGACGATGCCGTCTCGGTCGATGAGCAGTGACAGAGCTTGTCTGATGGCCGGATCGTCAAAGGGTGGGCGCTCCGTATTGAAGCCGTAGAAGGCGGTGATGAGCTTCACGCCGTTGAGCACCCCGGGGCCGGAGTAGCCGTCCTGCGACGCGCCGTACTTGTTCATGGCCGACTTCATCTTGTCGGAGGGAACGGGGGCGAGGTCGAGATTGCCCTTCGCGAAGTCGTCGTAACCGGCCCCGGCGGCACCTTCCCCCTCGTAGATGCGGTAGATGAGCTGTTCGAGCTTGGGCTTCTCTCCCACGTAGCCGTCAAACGCCTCGAGGCGGATGAACTGGCCCGGCTGCCACGGGCCGTCCATGCGGAAGGCACCGTTGCCGATCGGCTGCCGCGCGAAGCCTTCGGGGTCGTCGACGGCCGACCGTGGAACCGGTCCCAGTGCCGGGTGGGAGACGACGGCAGGG
Organism: Actinomycetota bacterium; assembly: GCA_030862025.1. Lineage (GTDB taxonomy): Bacteria > Actinomycetota > Nitriliruptoria > Nitriliruptorales > JAHWKO01 > JALYGD01. Next base: position 1,052 of record JALZEO010000014.1, read on the forward strand.
AACTCCGCGAAAGGCGCTCCCAGCGTCACCCGCAACGTGAGCGGGTCGAGGGCGACGACACCGCTGAGGTCTCCGCCGGTCTGCGCCTGCTCATAGCCCTGCACGGGGGCGAGGAGGTAGCGGACTGCGGAGGGCGGCCCACCGGAACGGGCGATGATCCGCTGCCAGGCGCGCTTGAAGGCGTCTGCGCTGACCGGCTGGCCGTCATGAAATGTGGCGTTCGGGCGCAAACGGAAGGTGAAGACGGTGGCGTCCGCATTCGCCTCCCAGCCCTCCGCGGCGCCCGGGAGGATGTGGAGCAGGACGTCAACGGCGGTGAGCGAGTCGAAGAGCTCGGAGACGACGCTGAGGTCCTCGGGGGCTACGGCATGGGCCGGATCGATGGATGAAGGCTGCGGGAGATAGGCATAGAAGATGCCGCCTCCCTGAGGCTCGGCAGCTCCACCGTCGCCGCCCCCCTCCGCACCGGTCGAAGAGGCATCTCCTGAGCGGCAGCCGCCGGCAGCGAGCGCGAGCACGGCTAGGAGCGCGACAAGGGCACGCCTCCGGGGACGAGCGCGGCGCTTCACGCTGACCTCCAGACGGGCCGAGAGGAGTGACGACGACGAGACGAGAAGGGCCTCATCCCTAGCTTCCGCGACGAGCTAGGAGAGGCGAAGACCGAGAAGGATCGTCGTCAGGGTCCAACCGACGGCGCTGATGACGGTGAGGCGGTCGAGGTTCTTCTCGACGATGGCAGAGCCCTGCAGGCTCGTAGCTCCCCCTCCGAACATGTCTGACAGTCCGCCACCCGTGCCGCGGTGCAGCAGGATGAACATGACGAGCACAAGGGAGAACAGCAGGTGAAACACGATGAGCAGGACGTTGAAAAAGGTCGACACGGACGGTGCTCCTAGCGCGATCGGTACCGGGCGCCGAAAGGCGGACAAGGTCCGGCAGGCTCGTGAGACTACCAGCAGAGGTGACCGGCAGCCTCGCTTCGTCATCGCCGTCACCAGACTCCGGCACCCGCTACCCGGCCTCAGTCACGAACGGGTAGCCGTCTTTCCTCGTCCTCGAGGCGGTGCAGCCAATACACCCCGAGGCCGTCCTCGGCAGCGACCACCGGAGTGGCCCTCCACTGACGTTGCAGGTTCGCGTCGGACACGGCCCGTGTTCGACGCGGCTCGCCGAGCGGGAGGGAGGCCGCCGACAATGCGCGCTCGCGCAGGAAGACCGGATTGAACTCGCTGCCGTCGTGCACGTGCTCAGCCTCCGCGCCCCCGCCGGCCGGGGCCTCAGTTCGACTGCGGCGGTAAACGTCGAAAGCGGTCGGCTCCACGAGTGGACTGGCGGGGGGCGGCTGCCAGGCCCAGAGGACGGCGAGTGCATCACGCTCCCCCGCCTGTCCGGCGATGGCGGCGGGCAGCTGCACGGCCACCGCGACCGCCACGGTCAGCGCACCTGCAACCAATACGGATTCGGCTGCTGTGCGTGCAGCTCCCCCTGCTGGGCCCTCCGCGACGAGTCGCTCGACCCGGGTCACGACCGCCGCCGACGCTGCGAAGGTCGCGCAGGCCGGCGCGGCGCGGTGATGGTCTATGACCTTCAACAGGCCGCTGGCGAGAGCGCCCGGACGTCGCGTGGCCCGTACCGCGATCTGGTCCGCCGCGAGCTCCCGCTCCGCGCACAACCACTGGGTGACCCATCTTCCACCCGGGACGAAGAAGAACACGTCGCGAATGATGCCGACCGTGAAGGCGAGCAGGTTGTCGTGTCGTCGCACGTGGGCCAGCTCGTGGGCGAGGAGTCCTTCAAGCTCCGCGTCATCGAGGGAGGCGAGCAGATGCCTGTCGATGATGATCGTCGGCTGCCGCAGTCCTACGACTGCCGCCCCACCCGGGCATTCCTCCACCACGACTACGCGCGGCTGAGTTACCCGTAGGCGTCTTGCGATCGTGGGGGTGAGACGTTGCACACGCAGGTCACGAGAGACCTGCCCGCCGTTGGAGAGCAGCTGCAGACGCCGGGCGCTGTAAACCCGGGCCGCCACGCGCACGCCGACGACCATCACCCAGATCACGAGCAGGGGCCAGGCAACCGGAGCGAAGCGCACGTACCCGCCCCGGACCAGCACGGGTAGGGCGTTGTCCGCCTTGGTGGACGTCATGAGGGTCGGGAGCAGCAACTCGCCCCATGACGCGACTACTGCCCCCACCAGCGCCGCGAGGGGAACGAGCGCGGCGGTCGATCGGACCCGTGGCACCTTCAGGCTCGACCGCAGCAGCAGGGCGACAAGGATGACACCTGCCAACGACCCGACCGTGGCGCGGACCGCAACGGACTGGGTCGGCAAGCTCAGTAGGACACCGATGCTGGGCACGACGCCTAGAGCTCGTCGCGCCGCCGGTGCTCAACCGCGCCCCGGAGGCGGGTGAGCGTTGCGTCGTCTACGTCGCCGACCACC
>JALZEO010000032.1 GCA_030862025.1 Actinomycetota bacterium
ACGCGCACGACCGGATGCACATGATCTACCTCGACCACGCAGCGACCACCGTGCCGCGCGACGAGTCACGTGCCGTGCTTGGACGCTGGCTAGACCCCCAAGCCGGGTTGGGCAACGCCTCCTCTGCGCACGCCGCCGGACGACGAGCCCGACTCGTGGTCGAGGAGGCGCGTGAGCAGATCGCGGCTGCGCTCGGGGCGTCCCCGAACGACATCGTGTTCACCTCGGGTGGTACCGAAGCTGACAACCTGGCCGTGAAGGGGCTCGCCTGGGCCGCGGCCGAACGGGGACGTCGCCACCTCGTCACGTCCGCGGTCGAGCATCCGGCCGTGCTCGACAGCGTCCGCTGGCTCGCGCAACACGACGGTTTCACGCTGACCGTCGTCCCGCCGCAGTTCGACGGTCGGGTGGAGGTGGAACGGGTGCTTGCGGCGGTCAGGGACGATACCGCGGTCGTGTCGGTCATGGCCGCCAACAACGAACTCGGCGCCATCAACGACGTCGCTGCGCTCGGCGGGGCGCTGCGTGAACGGGGTGTCTCCTGCCACGTCGACGCGGTGCAGGCGTATGCCTCGCTCGACGTGGACGTGACAGCCTGGCCGATCGACGCGCTCGCCCTGTCGGCCCACAAGTTCGGTGGTCCGGGTGGCGTCGGGATCGCCTATCTCCGCCGTGGTGTACCCGTCGTTCCCTTGTCGCACGGGGGGGGCCAGGACCGGGGCGTGCGCTCAGGTACCTTCGCGGCCGCGCTCGACGCCGCCTGCGCCGCGGCCGCCACCGCTGCGGCCGCGGACCGGCCCACCTTGCGGGGGCGTTTGCGCGAGCTCGCCGAGCGGCTCGCCACAGGATTGATGGAAGTCGGAGGAGTGCGCCACAACGGGCCCGCCGAACCCGACTGGCGCCTCGCCTCGCATGTTCACGTCTCGGTGCAGGGGGTCGATGCCGAGGCCCTGCTCTTCGCCCTCGACCAGGCGGGGCTGTGCGTCTCGACCGGGTCCGCATGCCACTCGGGGGCTAACCGGGCTAGCCATGTCCTGGCCGCCACCGGCCTCGACGACCTCGCGTCGGTCCGGGCTTCGCTCGGCTGGACGACCACGAGGGATCAAATCGACGCTGCGGTCGAGATCTTCGCCGAGGCGGTCCGAAAGCTCCGCGCGGTGGGCGGAGGAGGCGTGAGATGAAGGTGCTCGTGGCGATGAGCGGTGGGGTCGACTCGGCCGTCGCCGCGGCGTTGCTCCGGGACGAGGGCCACGACGTCACGGGTGTGCACCTCAAGCTCGCGGACGTTCCACTGGACGAGCAGGTGCCCGGCCAAGGCTGCTGCACCCTCGACGACGCTCAGGACGCACGTCGCGTGGCGCAAGTGCTGGACATCCCCTTCTACGTCTGGGACCTCTCGGAGGTGTTCAGGAGGAAGGTCGAGCAGCCTTTCGCGGCTACCTATGCCCGCGGCTGGACCCCGAATCCGTGCATCGCCTGCAACCGTGGCGTCAAGTACGCGGCTTTGCTCACCCGTGCCCGGGCGCTCGGGTTCGACGCCCTCGCCACCGGACATCACGTGCGCCGGCGTCGTGCCTGCGACGGTCGCTGGCGCCTGCTGCGGGCGGTCGACCGGGTGAAAGACCAGACCTACGTGCTCTACATCGTCACCCAGGAGCAGCTAGCCCACTCTCTCTTCCCCGCGGGAGAGCTCGCGAAGGAGGAGGTGCGTGGGGAGGCGGAGCGGCGCGGGTTACGCGTCGCCCGCAAACCCGACTCCTACGACGTCTGCTTCGTCCCCGGCGGGGATGCCGGCTCCTACCTCGATGCCCGCCTGCCAGCAGAATCCGGCCCCATCATCGACCTCGGCGGACGCGTCCTCGGTACCCACGAGGGCATCTGGCGCTACACGGTCGGCCAGCGCCGCAGGCTGGGACTAGGCAGCCACGAACGGCGCTACGTGGTGGCGCTCGACGCCCGGCGGAACAGCGTCGTGGTTGGTCCCCGCGCAGCGCTCGCCTGCTCGTGGATCGAGCTCGCCGAGGCGAGCTGGGTCAGTGGGCACGCCCCGCTCGGCCCGGTGACTGCCCAGATCCGGGCCCACGCCGAGCCGGTTCCCGCCAGCCTGTCCCGACAAGGGAGCGGGTGGCGGGTGAGCTTCGAACGTCCCATCGAGGGCGTGGCGGAAGGCCAAGCATGCGCGTTCTATTCGGCGGAGGACGCGGAGGAGTGTCTGGGCGGCGGAACGATCGTCAGGGCCGAGCGACCGGCCGTGGCCGTGTAGGCCCCGCTCACGGCGAGCGTCGGCGAGGCTGCTCAGCGTAGGATCGGCCGAGACCCGAGCAACCGGGGAGGCACCGAAGGCGCCGGGAGGGTGGGCCAGGAGCGGAAGGCGGCGTACGTGGCAGACGTGGAGCTCACCGAGCTCGAGACCATCCGGAAGTTCTCCATCGCGACACGAGGGGCGACCGCGCCAGTCGAAGAGGTCATCGGAGCCCTTCGTGCCGATCTCGACGCGTTGACGCAACACGAGTCCCACTCGGCGGAGCCGGAAGTGTCGCAGGCGACCCAGGCGCCGGCGCCGCCTCCAGGGAAGAGCGCATCGAGGGAGGCCTTACCACAGAGCGCGGCCAAGAAGAACCGGGTCGGAGGGCGGAGTGGAGGCCGCAGGCGCTCGAGAGTGGGTTGAGGTGACCGAGATCCCAAGCCTCGAGGAGGCTCGTCTTCGTCACGACGAGCTCGCCCGCAAGATCCATGAGGCCAACTACCGCTACTACGTCCTGTCGGATCCGGCCCTGACGGACGCTCGCTACGACGAGCTTCTGCGGGAGCTCGCCGCCCTCGAAGAGTCCTATCCCGAGCTGCGTACGCCCTCGTCACCCACCCAGCAGGTCGGAACCCCACGCGACACCGCTTTCGCAGAGCACCGGCACCTTGAGCAGATGCTCTCCCTCGACAACGTCTTCCATGTCGACGAGCTCGTCGCCTGGAGCCAGCGCGTGGAGCGGGGACTGGGCCGATTTCCTCGCTGCGTGTGTGAACTGAAGGCGGATGGGGTAGCCATCTCGCTGACGTACCGGCACGGGGTACTTGCGGTCGCGGCGACCCGCGGGGACGGGGTGATCGGCGAGGACGTCACCCATCAGGTTCGCACCATCCGCAACATCCCCTACCGACTCTCCCTCCCCTTTCCTCCCACGGTGGTCGAGATCCGTGGCGAGGTCTACTTTCCCCTCGCCTCTTTCGAGCATATGAATGCCGAACGAATCGCCCGGGGGGAGGCAGCCTTTGCGAACCCTCGCAACGCTGCGTCGGGTGCGCTGAGGCAGAAGGATCCCGCGATCACCGCCACTCGACCGCTCGCGGTTCTGTGCCACGGGCTGGGGCCCTACGAGGGCGTTTCATTCCAGACGCACTCGGAGACCCTGGCCTGGATGCGGCAGGCAGGCCTGCCGGTCGCCGACGAAACGGAGATCGCCCCTGACCTCGTCACTGTCGTCGACTACGTCGAGCGTTGGGTCGACAAGCGCCACGAGCCCCCGTACGAGAGCGACGGTGTGGTCGTAAAGGTCGACAGCCTGGCCGAGCGGGCCGAGCTCGGGGCGACGTCCCGCGCCCCCCGTTGGGCGGTCGCGTACAAGTTCCCACCGGTGGAACGTGAGACGCGCCTGCGTGACATCCAGATCAACGTCGGTCGAACCGGCAAGATCACCCCCTTCGCCGTGCTCGAGCCTGTCACGGTCGGAGGGGTGACGGTGAGCATGGCAACGCTGCACAACGAGGACCAGGTCGCGGCGAAGGACGTGCGTCCGGGCGACACGGTCGTCGTGCGGCGCGCCGGGGACGTCATACCCGAGGTCGTCGGCCCCGTGCTCTCGAAGCGCCCCGCAGACGCGCAGCCGTGGCGCATGCCCGCGGGCTGCCCCTTCTGCGGTACGGCCCTCGAGCGGCCGGTCGGTGAGGCGAACACCTTCTGCCCCAACATCGACTGTCCCCAGCGCCTGTGGGGCTCGCTCGAGCATTTCGCCAGCCGTGGCGCCATGGATATCGAAGGGCTGGGGGAGGAGACGGCGAAGTTGCTGCTCGACGAAGGTCTCGTCACCGACCTCGCCGACCTCTTCGAACTCACTGAGGAGCAGCTGCTCGCCCTGCCCGGATTCGCCACAAAGAAAGCGCTTGGCCTGGTGGCCGCGATCGAGGCGGCCAAGTCCCGACCTCTCGACCGTCTGCTCGTGGCGCTCAACATCCGCCACGTCGGGCCCACGGTAGCCAAGACCCTTGCCCGTCATTTCGGCTCGATCGATGCGCTCATGACCGCCAGCGAGCAGCAGATCGCCGCGGCACCCGAGATCGGTCCGGTCATCGCGTTCACGTTGACGTCGTTCTTCTCTGTCGACCGCAATCGGCGACTCATCGAGCGGCTGAAGAGCGCGGGGGTGAACACCGAGGCCGATCGCGGCCGGGACGCGGACCTGCTGGCAGGGTGGACGATCGTGCTTACCGGCGCCTTCGAGGGCCTGTCTCGAGATGAGGCGACCGAGGCGCTGGAATCACGGGGAGCGAAGGTGACGTCGAACGTGTCGCGGCGAACTTCCGCCG